>CAZISK010000693.1:0-4895 GCA_964541355.1 uncultured Candidatus Obscuribacterales bacterium | reverse complement strand
ACCGGGAATAATGGCTTTATCAAAATCAATGCCAACAGTCTTGATCTGACCACCGGTGGTCTCGATGCGGGCAACTCTAATGTACAAATCAAACCATTCACAAGCGGAACAGCGATCAATCTTGGCGTGGTTGGCGAGACTCCCGGACAGCTCGATTTGTCGAACGCAGAGCTCAATCAGATAGATGGAAATCGCCTTACGATTGGTGACCAATTCGAAAGCTATCCAATCGTTATTGCTGGAGATGTTGACCTGTCGACTTCAAATCTGAATAACGTAAGTCTCCAGGGTAATGCTAGCGCTTCGTACACTGGCACCGGTAAGACCGTGAACTATGGTTCGGGTGCCATAGTTGAGATCGCCTCAGGTAAAATCTTTACCGGAAATATAGGCGGCACTGCTGACAGTATTAGTCTTAGTACTAATAGCGGTGCTATCACCATTGACGGTACTATAAAATTTTCGAATGCAGGAACCTTTACCGCACAGACTCAAACCAACCAAAACATTACCTTAGCCGGAACCGTGGATGGTGGCGCAAGTGTGTCACTCTTGACCTCTGGTATTGGGCAAATTGTAGGAACTGCAACTGGACTGATTCGTAGCAGCAACATTATTCTCAACAGTCAAACTGGGGGTATTGGAGGCGCACAAGCTGTCCGGGTGAGCAACAATTCCGGTGACGCTACAGTAAGTGCGCAAGCTTCAGGTGGCGACGTATTCATCGCACATGTCGGTACCGGCAAAATGATCCTGACAATTTCAGCTGGAAATGATGATTTCACGATTGCAGATTCGGGTGCCGGGGTTACAACTAGCGGAAACATATCTGGAACTGGCGCGTTTGATCTGACGACCAACTTATATACCAATGACAAAACTATTAGTTTTGATGCGATATCGATTCAGAGTAATGCTGGCAGTGGATTAACCATTGATGGTCTTGGCGGTGGTGCCTACAATGCTAATGTAGATGCCTCCTTTGCTGCGACAAATTCTGATCTGGCGTTTCTTGGGGCATCCACTATTAACGGAGACGCGGTCTTTACCGCAAATTCGACTGCAAGTGCACAGGTCCAAATCAATTCTGGTGCAGCTGTGAATGTCAACGGTGATGCCATCGTGAACTCATGCGTGCTAGTGGAGGACGGCGTTTTCAACGTCAGTGGCTCGCTGACCATCAACTGTGTCGGGGGTACTCTCATAAACACGATTGGAGACATTGTTTTCAACGGCGACTTTTTCGTCAATGGAGAGAGCCTTGCGATTATCGCAGCTGGTGATATACGACAGGTTGGAACCGCTCAGATCAACCTGAGTGGCAGTAAGGGCGGTGCATTGTTTGCGTTTGCAGGAGTGAATGCTACTCCAGTGACAGCTGGGCAAATAGCCGACGGCACAACCGTCTTCACGATAAATGGTCCCAACCTTGCCGGCACCGGTGGGGACATCGACCTGGCGGGTGTCACAATCAACACGACCGGTACCGCCGGTACTGGGGCCAAGGTGGGCTTCTTCGCTTTTGCAGGAACGGGCAATAAGGGCGATGTTTCAGTCGGTGACGTACTAACTTTTGGCAGCACCACGGGTGGTGGTATTCAGATTGTCGCTCCCGGAGCTATCTCCACTGGTGTGATTGATACCGTGGGCAAAGGCACAGGCGCTAATATCGATATTGCGTCAGCCACACCTGCCATCACTGGTGGTTCGTTCACCGTCCTTGACGGCGACGTTACAGGATCTATCACTGCTGGGGCAAGCTCAAGCGGCGTGGTTTCCTTCGACAACATCACTGCTGGCTCAGCTACGGTCAACATTTCCGGCGACCTAAGTGTTTCTCCGGTTGGCACGGTTACCGCTAACGTCGTCAATTTGAGCTCGCCAACAAGCATTGGTGGTGCATCCAATCGCGTGAATATTAATGCGACTACCTTCTCAACGAAAGCAGCAGATAGTGTTTTTGTTCTTAACATAAATGCCGGTCCTGTTGAGCTGACTGCATCTGATGCCGGCAACGTGTTGGACCTGTTCACTCAAGGTGATCTAAAAATCAATGTCGATCTGAATCTTCCCACGCTTGTGTTGAAGACTAACGGTGCGTTTGCATTTGGACAGGATTTAATAACGGCAACAACCTTGATTTCGTTGAACCAGGCAGATGCCTTCACTAACGCGAATGTTTCGGCAGATAGCTTGAAGACACCTGTTCTAGTACTTGGTACCACAAATGGTGCCGATATTGGAAGCGCCGGACAATTCTTTGCTGTTGGTCCAACTGTTGAAGAAATCCGTGTGGATACAAAAACGACCGGCGGTGGTTCAGCGTTTATCGTGAGCAACTCAGGTACCGGGGTAGACTTCGGCAAGTCCGATGTAGTCGGAGAACTCTTCCTGGCGTCTGCCGGCGGACTCAATGTCGTTGGCAATCTAACCACTGTAGATGGTGACATTTCAGTCAACGCATCGCTCGGTATACTTGGCATTGAGGACGGTGTGAAGATTAGTGCTAATAGTGCTGGTTCGAACGGAAGCATCACAATTCTGAACCAAGGGCTCAGTGCCGATAAGCCGAAGAAAAATGATTTTATACAATTCGGAGAGGATGCCCAGCTGCTGGCACTTGCCGGAGCGAAACCGGGTGGAAGCATTCTGATCCAACTTGGTCCAGATCCGGATCCAAAGAAAATCAAGCCGCTGACTGAGAAAAAGTTAGCCAAGCAAGGAATTGATGGTAACTTGCTCAATGGTGGTGTTATTCAGGGAACCAGCAATCCTATTGTTGGGAACCCCGACAACGAGAGCATCATCAATGCCGACAATACCACGGTGACAATACTGAATGCGTTTAAGAAGAACATTGTTCTGGCAGGTGGTAACCTACTTGATGCAGATCCACCGGTAACGGCTGCAGCTGTCATGACAGATTTTGTCACGAATAATGCAGGCACTCCGAGCATCGACCCGAGCATTGCAAATATTGCCAACACACAGGGCTCGGAGATGAACCTCGTAGAAGTCGGCAACGCTATTGCAATTGACTGGGCCCGATTTACCGGTTTTGGCGATTCCCTCAGCAATTTAGCAACCGCTACCATAAGTGAATCGAGCGTAACGAACCTGGCGCTGGTTAGCCAAATGGAAAGCCAGTCCGATTTTGAAAGCAGAACGTATCCAGGGGTCGTACATGCCAGCTTATGCTCCGACTTTGTAATGGTGGTGGAAGATAGCAATGCCGATAGGGACATTTCCACAATTCCATATAGCGGATGTGTTGCTATGAATAGTGGAAGCGCTGTATTTGTGCCGTCGAAGAACATGATTGTAGTGACACCGAAGGGAACGGTCAAACTGTCTGCCCATTCGGTAGCACTGGTGATGGTTGATGAGAACCATTTATCGGTTTATGACATTAATGACCACCACAAGAGAAGCGTGACGGTAGAAGTGAGCGGGAGAAGCCTGGCGTTGTCGCCTGGAGCACACATCACCGTAACGAACAAGGAAGTGAAGCAGTTCTCCGATGTCAACCCAGTAGAGTCGATGCTGCACAGAGCAGTAGCGATGCACGAGTTGGACAACGGAAGAAGGGCATTTACGAGCGAATTCTCGGTATTGTCCGCGGTGCAGGCTGTGAAAACACTTCAAGCGATCATGGGAGCGAAGCAAGGCTATGCGAAGAGAGTAGCCGAGAGAATCCTGAAGACCTCAGCGGTCGTGATGCACATGGGCGGAAACGGCGCAGACTACACCTATCATGCGAAGGTTAGAAGTGTGGCTTTGATGAAATAGATAAGCAAAACTGCACTTCCTACAGCAGAACACAATGGATTTGTTCTGTGGGCAATAACTACGAGATCTTGAATCGCTCTGGATGCCGGAGCACTTACTTGCATCGGTTAGTCGACCAGTTCCGTGCCGCGATCCGCCCATGGCTTCGGAGTTGAGCGGGCGTGCTTGTTGTGCCTGGCTGCTTCTTTTTGCAGTCTGGCATAGTTGTCGAGCAGACTGTCAATTTCTAAATCGCCTGGGACCCTTGTGTCTATTTTTTGAAAGGATTCTCTAAGCAAGTCCACCTCCTAATAATCTATTTTTTCGAGGTTAGCTCCATGAAACATGCTGGATCAATATGCCTGTTGATGTGGTTGCATTAAACTTTCTCGGCCGCAAGATGTGAAAGATATCATTGATGTATACTCGTTTGGATTTTGAATTGGAGTTCTCAGAATCGCAGAGTCTCGGAATCTCGGTTTACTCGGTATCTAGCACTCAGAGCAGCACCACCTGATACGCAATACGTCGGGGCGGTGTTGTATGTTGTTACGCGTTGGCGCTACTCATTCGAACATACTTGTTTCACAGATATTGAGAGTCAGTCATGAGAGCGCACAACATGTGGTGCCCTGCATGTTGTGCACTGCATGTTGTGGATGCACTGCCCTTCTGGGTTTATACGTTAGGTTCTGTCAGTCTTGAGGTTTTTCGCGATGCAATCAATTGACACAAACAAGCGACCTTTTTGGGTAGGATCTATTGTTTCGCTTGCAGGTAGTCTGCTCATCGCACCCTCGGCAGGTGCTCATCAGGGTGATGGACAGAGACTCTCGATGAGAGAGGCTCGGCTTGCTAATCCTGGAATGTCGAGGCAAGACATTCGTCAGATCGTCCGTAGCGCCAGAATGGATGCTCGCGAATTAGGAACCAGCCGATTAAGCCGTCTGTCATTGCCTCAGATACAAAATCTATCAATTCCCACAAATGAGTACCGCAGTCTTCCAACCATAGGCGCAGTTGGGACAGATATAGCAAATCAGACCAGATTCATTACTGACAAGGGGAAGAACCGGGCAATCCAAAATGGACTTGAGCTTGATTTGAACTCCGAGAAGCGAACGATA
>CAZISK010000692.1:0-4904 GCA_964541355.1 uncultured Candidatus Obscuribacterales bacterium | reverse complement strand
CGGCAGACCAGCCACCGTGTGGAGTATCACAAAGGGTTTCGAGCTTCCAGAGATCTATCTAAACGGCGAGGAAGACAATGAAGACGTCGCGTAAACCAACGGATCCCAAAAGCCTCACCAGGTGCCTTAAATAGCTTAACGCGCACTTTCTGCGCAGCAACGCGAAGCACTGGTCGACGGAGTGCCAGGTCTTTCCCGTAACATAATACCGGTACTCAGTGTGCAGTCCAAGTCTGTCCGATTCGGTCAGAGTACGCCAGTTTTCTATTGGCCAGGAGCCGCAATACTTGGGTACCCATTTCTCGCCTTCCACAACTATACGGCAATTCGGTACGGCATTTTTCAGGACTCCCATTTTGTTCTGTCCAATATCTTCAACCGAGTATTGAACAAGCGAGCTGCTCTTGTCTCTTATCGCCTCGCTCGCGGCCTTTAGTTTTTGCTCTCGAATGGAAAGCTCAGCATTTTTTCTTTTAAACTTGCGCATGCTAAAAATGCCGTAGGCGATGCAGATTGCGGGAATCAGGTAATACAGCCAGTAGAGGGAGACTCCCAACCTCGGGCTCATTAGAACTAATCCGACCAGAAGAATACCAACCAGTACTGATTTAACGATGTGCTGGCGCTTGTCCGCCTGGTGTGCCCCCATTGTCCATGCAGATATGGGTGCCCAAGCGTGAAGCTGGGATTGTATTGGAGTAAATGGTCTGCCCAGAAATTGTGCTCTGCCTCTAACGGAGGCTCTACATGGGATGATTCATCGGCCGATTGATTATCCATGCAGTCACAATCCTCAATATGGGAGTAACTAAGAGCTATTTTCCCTTACTTCTTTGGATACAAACTGATTGAAGTGAGTATGGGTTCAGGAGGCCATTCATTTCCTTTTGAGGTTGGTGCTGATCTGTTTTTTGTTGAGTTCATTGTAGTGCAAACACTTGGTAGGTACCTACCGAATCACGCTCACAAAGTTCATTTTCTCAGAATTCAGCTTGGTTGTACCGTTCCTCAGTTTTTGGATGGTCTATCCCTTCTTCAAGGAGTAGTCGACGTACATCGCAGCTGGTTCTGTTCTGTGTCGCGGCTGTCGGCTCTTTTTGTGGTTCTTCTGATTTTGTCGGTACTGTTTTTCGGCTTCTTCAAGTTCCAGCGAAAAACTGGTCATCGACTGAATGTATTTAATGTCGCAATTTGGAAGCTCCTGACGCAATTGCGCCAAGCCACGAGCTGACAACTTCGTGAAGTTCGAGAATCGAAATTTTTTCAGGGTCTTCAAATTCGCGAGGGGTAGAATGCCGCTATCGGAAATATTACTTCCGGAAATTGCGAGCTCGGTCAGGTTTAGCCTTGAAATTTCTTCCAGATCGTTTTCCTTCAATCCGTTGTCGAATATGTATAGTTTTTGTAGGCTCTTAGAGCGCGCGATTGCCTGCCATCCATACTCGTCGATACATGTGTTGAATACAGTCAAAGAGTGCAATGGAATAATAGAGAACCCCGCAACGAATTCCTTTGGGATGCGCTGAACCCCTTTAATATGGAGCCGCTTCAGGCTTTTTAGTTTACCTACGAATCTGAATGCTTGCGGATCGATCGCATCACAGTCTATGCACAATTCCGCGAGTAAAGGCAGGTTAGAGAGATGCTGAATGGCTGAGACTGGGTACTGCATCTTGTGGACGACAGGTGGATGCACGCTCTCTGCGACAGTGTTAAACCATCCAAGGCTTTCATCAAAAGGGGAAAAGAGATTGATCTGTCTTATTGAACTAATAGTAGCCAAGCCTGCGAATGCCTTTTCATTAAGCGGAGTGTCTATCAACTCGACTGTCTCAATAGGAAGATTGCGCAACTGTGCTAAGCCAGTTCCAGTAAAATTCGGACAGCTAGTTATCGTAAGGCTTTTTAACTTCTTGAGGCGAGTTATACCGCTGAGTGCACTGTCTTTGATACCAGAGCGCTCGACTGAGAAGCTCTCCAGCGGTGTTTGTGATAGATGTTGCATGCTAGTTCCGTCAAAGTTCGTGCACTCCCTTATGGTCAGAATCTTCAGTTTGCGCCATTCGGACAACTTCATCACGGAATTGTCGTTAATGGCACACGTATCTAAGTTTAGGTATTGAATTGGAAGTGCATTGAGTTCGTCGAACTCAGTGCCTCTGAATTTTGGACAATCAGATATCCATAGCGAGCGTAGGTTCTTCCAGCCGTTCAGACTCGCAATTGCGTCCTCTGTGATCCCAACGCGTGAAAGCTTGAGGCTTCGAATTGGCAATTCCGACAGTTGACCAAGAATGCGACCGGTGAAACTCGGCATTTGGTCTAGATCTAAGGACTCTAGCCTCTGAAGTTTCTTCAAATGTACAAAGTCGATTTCAGGGAAGGCGCAGTGATTGATTGTCAATGATCGCAGCGGAAGCGCCAGAACAAACTTGAGTCCTGTCGCGGTAATTTTCGAACTTGTTATGTGTAAAATCTGTGTATCAGGATAGTCACCTAGCCTCGCAAAGTCATTGGGTTCTGCACCATCAATCGAAACACGTCGGAATTCAGGCTTACTGTAGAGCTTGAATGGACTCCAGACATTCTTCAACCATCGTGCAAATCGTTGTTTCTCCCATGGCTCAGGTCTGTAGGGCAGTGTATTTTTTGCCATCCTCTGAACGTCCGCCTTAGCCTTCTGCTCAGCTCCCATAGAGTTATAAACAATTGCTCTGTGAAAGAGAGCGCCTGAAGAGGCCGTGCTACCTGGCTGAGCTTGGCCAATAACAGTCGAGAGGTCAACTAGCGCAGCTTCCGAATTTCCTGATAGGAAATTGGCGACTCCTCTTGTTTCAAGTACGTCTAAGTCGTTCTGGTCTAACGAAACAGCGGTTGTAGCGTTCTTGAGACCTTGTGCGATCTTACCGTCCTTTAACTGCTTCCACGCCAGGTTGTTATACTTTTGGGCTTCATAACTCTTCTCCTGATCCGACAACGCATTGATCCATTGACCCGTCGACCTCTTCCTCTCATCGACTTCCATCTTTGCCGGTAAAGTAGTTAGAATTGGTTTCCGGAGAATTGGTGAGACTAGTGTTACACCGACTACAAGCATGGCACAGATAGAACCGATCGCAAGTGCAACCTTCTTTCTTGCCGTCATTCGACGAGTAGGCGCTGGGGGTGAGAGTGGCGCTACTGGTGGTGCTGACCATCTGGGTTCTTCAATAATCGATTGCTCGATATCTTTCAATGTAAGTTGAAACTCATTCATCGATTGAAATCGATCATCAGGATCTTTCTCAAGGCACTTAGCCAACAACGACTCAACACTCGACGGGAAATCACAATCGGTCAATGACGACAAAGTTGGAGCTGAAGCACATGCATGTTTTGATAAAACCTCAAGCGCTGTCGCACCGGCGAATGGAGTTTGACCCGATAGACTCTCGAACAAAACACATCCGAGCGAATACAGCTCGCTTCGAGCGTCATATTCAAGTCCATTTGCCTGGTCCGGAGGCATGTACGCTGGTGTTCCGACTATCGTCCTCCCGCCGACGACGGTGCTTTGCTGGGCGTCTTGATTTGCAAATAGCGCGACACCAAAGTCGATGATTCGAACATCCTTCGTGTCCTCAGTGACTACGATGTTGGAAGTCTTAATATCTCGATGAAAAATTCCCTTTTCGTGCGCATACGATAGGGCGGAGGCCACGTTGGCGAACAGTCTAAGCGCCTCGCTTAGTGGCAATGGTCCGGATTCTCTAATACGCTGCTCCAGGCTTACTCCACGCACGTACTCCATCACCATATACGGTGCACCGCTCTGTGCAATGCCAAAATCTAGTACTTTGACAATGCCCTCATGAGTCAACTGGCTTGTCGCCTTGGCTTCGCGTTGAAAATCCACGAGTTGTTCGGAGTTTATGCTCTTCAAGCACTTCACCGCCACCTTTTTACGCAGGAGTCGGTCGCGGCACAGATAGATAACTCCAGCTGCGCCTTGACCTATGACTGCTAAAGGTTTGTATCGATCCGTAGGGAATGTCGCCGGATCTAGCTGAAGCTCCTCCTCCGGCGCGTGAGGCGTCTGATCACTTCTACCCGTACTCCGTTGTCTTGGTCCCTTGGAACCAATCTCTACATTCTGGGGACGGTTGCAACTGCAGACATCTGATCGGAATACCCACTGAGTAAGACTTCCCGATCGCCCGGCGTCGAAACGCTTTCCACAACTGGGGCAAAGCGTTAGACGATCGCCTTTGGACGGATTAGGTTCCTTATCGCAATTGCAAGTGGAAATCCATTGAGTGATGCTACCGCCAGCGTTCTGTCGATGTTTTGGTAATCCACATTTTCGGCAATTTCTTGCGTTCATAGAATCATCCGAACTGGCTGATGCAAAAAAACGAACCGTCAAATAAAAGCGCGTTGCTCTGGAACTATTCCAGCTATTCCACTAATTACTGGTCTGGAAACGACAGATGCCGTAATGGCACCGGTTCGCATGTGCATCAACGACCACATTTTAACATATGTCTCGGAGGGAGACAGAACTTACAAGATTGAATACAGGAAGGCCGGAGGTGAGCTTCAGGAAGTGAGTGTCGGTGACGCTAAGTGGCAGAAGGCTTGAGATGGGTGTAACGCCTTCAGCTAGTCGACTCAAGTCTCGGTCTGGATGAAAATCGACTTATACGTCCCGTCGAGGACTTGAGTTTTACTCTAATAGAGCGATAACTGTTGTCCGAAAATTGCGTAGTCCTTATCAATGCGAGACCGCCGATTTGGGACGAAATACTTTCTTCACCACAGCCAGTGCCCTCGTTCAAGACTTACTATGCTCAAAGCGAGATCTCAAACCAAATCAGATGCTGAAGAGACTTGATCGTTTCGATGCCTTGATTATCGATGACATC
>CAZISK010000691.1:0-4905 GCA_964541355.1 uncultured Candidatus Obscuribacterales bacterium | reverse complement strand
ACCGCTGATCAAGAAAATTCCAACCACCACCCAATCAGGTTGTGCAAAGGCGAAACCAAGGGCGGTACCAAGAAATGGTGCGGTGCACGGTGTAGATAGAGTTGTTGCGAGTACACCTTTGAAAAAGGTGCCGACGTAGCCCTCCTTTTGAGCCAGCTTATCAAGCTTATCCTGTCCAGCGGAGACATTGATGTAGAACAAGCCGAACAGACTCAGCGCCAACAAAAGCACGATCACGCTCATTACTATGACGAAGCCCGGGTACTGAAACTGAAATCCCCATCCCACCGTCTGCCCTGCCGCGCGTACGCCGAGTACGATGAGCGCCAGAATCAAGAACGACGAGAGAATTCCAAAAGCAAACACAACCCCCAACAAGCGCACGCGAGCAGGCTCTTCGTCAGCCTGCTCGATGAAGCTCATAATCTTGATTGCAATAACCGGTAAGACACAAGGCATGAAGTTGAGAATGAAGCCGCCCACCAATGCAAAAACAAAAAAATAGAGGACGTTCTGCGACTTGTCCACTTCACCGGTAGTACCAAAAATTTCGTCCAGTGCCTTTGCATCTTCCGTATCAGCGTCGATGGATACAGGCTTGGCAGAGCTGTCTGAGGTGCCTTTCGTCCCAGAAGTCTGGGCAGTCGAGCCGCTAGCAGTCGAAGTCGCAGAATTCGATGTTACATCCGTCGATGCCGCAGTGGTCGAGCTGTTGGCTGTACTGGTCGGACTCCCGACATGCTCTTCATCAGGAAGCAAACTCACGGGTGCTGTAAAACCTACCCTGGAAAATTTCGAGGCATTGACCTTATCCGGGCTATCCTGAGACACCGGAAGGGAAATGGAAACACTCTTTTTGCCTGGCAAGCAAATCTCCTTACACGTGAGCCATTTCACGTTGGATTCAATCTTGACCGAACTACCAGGCGGGAGGTCTCTAGGCGGCGTAATCTTTGCTGCGATAAGGGTTTTACCAGAATACCCGTAGGTTGTAATACCTGCGTCTACGAATTTGTGCGGCTTCTCCCAGAGCAAATCCTCACTCTTGAATCCGGGTGGTAACTTCCACTCGATGGCGGTCGGCATGCCCGCTTCGCCGGCTTCCTTATAGTAAATATGCCAACCTGGATCAATCTGGAAGTCGACTCCGAGGAGGAACGGCTCTCCAGGCTTGATTGACGAGCTCTCTGAAACAAGCGTTGCCTTGGCATGTACCTCTTTCACGCTCTGTGCGAAGCATGCTTGAGGTGTCACCTTTGGAAACGACGAGCAGACTAAAAGCGTCATCACGACGAGCAAGCGTATCGACAGAATTCGCCTGATTTGCTGGTACAACGCTCTTCTTCTATCGATCGGAGCGCTCGGAGTGTGAACCGTATCCGGTACCATAGTTCGATTTTCCATTTGCCTTACTCAATCGCTGCCAACAATATCAAGACTCTAAATTTGCCCGCTAAGTGTATTGATACCACAGTCTATTATGGCTTGTGTTTCGATAGAATCTCATGACTCAGACAATTGGAGACAGCTATGTCTGCATATACATAGGCGCTCTGCCGCGGGGCTCTAGCTTGATTGGGGTAGCTCACCCGGACCAGCCCGAAGCGCTGACACAGGCCTTCGGCCCACTCGAAGTTATCCAACAGCGACCAGTAGAGATATCCACGCACCGGTGATCCTGCTTCGATGGCATCATGTATTGCTTTCAGGTGACCTGTCAAATAGTGGACTCTTTCTTGATCGTCGAGTGACCAGTCACCATCCTCGAGCTGACTTTCGAAACGCTCTGCATAGCCGTTTTCAGTGATAAAAATCTCGCGAATCTTGCCATCGCCGCCTATCAGATAAGGTTTCACGTCATGCGTCAAAATCTGGTAAAGCCCTTCCGGGTAAACTTCCCAGCCGAGCGCGTTCGTCTTCAACTGCGGCTTATCAGACGCTTCACCAAAAAAATCGATCGGCCACGAAGGCTTAAATCTGGATAACTCGCGGGTGTAATAGTTAATCCCCAAATAGTCAATGCTGTCCTTCAGACCGGTGATCGGTCCCTCCAACGCTCGAAACTGCTCGAACCAGCCGAGCGGAGGCGGAAGACGATAGATTCCGGAATTGATGCTTGAAGGGAAAAGATGGTTGAAGACATTGTCGCGCACCGTGCAGACCATGTGATCCAGTATGCTCAGCGGCTTTTCAGGGGAAAACGGCCGCCAGTGATTGGTATAGCTTACGGGCGAATTTGGAAATTTGCTCTTGATAGCCTCGTACGCCATGGCGTGACCCGTAAGCATGTTCTTCACGGAAGTGAAGGCGGATAGATAATCGCTCTTTAGCCCTGGTGTCCAGACCCCGGCGATGTAGCTCTGGTAGGCATAGGCCATGGGTTCATTGATTGTGAGCCAGTAATCAACCAGATCACCGAGGGCGTCCACTATTTTGACGGTAAATATTCGAAACTGATCGGCACTGATCGGGTTGAGCCATCCACCTTTCTGCGCGAGCCAGAAAGGCAAACAAAAGTGAAAGAGTGTGACAAAGGTCACGATTCCTTGCTCTTTCAACTGTGTGAGCAGCCGCCTGTAGTATTCGACCGCCTCCGCATTCAGCTCAGGCGTTGTATTTGGCGAACTCGGCTCTTCACCCAGAAGCGCAGGCCAATTGAGACTGAGTCGAAAAGCCTTGAGTCCGAGCGCTTGAAGCAGCTTGACATCCTCGGGATATTTGTTAACGAAGTCACAGGCTTGCTCGGCGGTGCTGCCGTCAATAATGCGCTCCGGATACATCATCCAGTCAGACCAATCCGACAGGCGCGCCTTCATTTCAGAGCTGTAACCTTCAATCTGAAAATGAGAGGTTGCAGCGCCCCACAGGAAGCCTGACGGGAATGTTCTATTGTTGGATTTATCGCTCACGGTCTTCGATTGTCCGGGCTGTTGTAATGTCCCAGTGTGATATTACAGATTACGCTTATAAGAGACGTTATATCCTAAAACAACAAAAAGGTTGGCTAGTGTTGAACTATTGGGAAGTATGATGGGCCTTTTAGAAGTGTAATAGCTCTTGCCACGCTACCCAATACGACTAGCAAACCTGGAGTTCATGGCCATCTGAACCGTCCTCTGACGCTGCCGGAGTGGCTTTTCAGGCTCAATAATCACACCGGCGCTTGTATCTTTACGCTCATAGCCGTCAATTTAGCTTGTCATTGGCAAACAATTTCAGGCTTCTTTCTAGCCGATGATTTTGGTCATGTTTCTTATCTGAATGAGGTCTTCAAAGGTCATCCAGAGCTTTTGTTGAAAAACTTTTACTCAACCTGGTTGCAGACTGAAGGAACTAATTTTTATCGTCCGTTGATTTCGATAACGCTGGCCTGGGATTGTCTCTTTTTCGGCTTCAACCCAGCCGGATTTCACCTTTCCAACGTTGTGTTTCAAATCCTCAGCACAGTCGCGTTATACCTTTTCCTGCGCGAGATCATGGTCCGAATCGGGCTCAAACAAAGCATCGTGCCGCTGCTTTCTTCCCTGATCTTTGCCGTTCATCCTCTACACTCGGAGGTAGTGAGCTGGATCATCGCTCGCGTCGACAGCGTCTGCTGCCTGTTTTATCTGTTCTCCATGTGGCTCTACTTCAAATCCAGGAGCCAGGTTAGTGGATCCCTGAGAAAGTTGTTGTCAGGACTGGCGGCTCTCTCTTTCGTTCTCAGCCTTTTGTCTAAAGAGATGGCTGCAACTCTGCCGGCGAGTTTGACACTGCTTTTGGTGCTTTTTCCAGAATCGTCAGGACAGGATGAAGGCAAAATCGGTTTTCTAACAGCAGCAAAGCGAGCTCTTATTTCGACAATGCCGATGTGGTTGGTCCTTATCGTGTACATCGTTTATCGTTGGATAGCGCTTGGTTCGCTGACCGGCGGATATCAGGGATCTATTGGCGAAGGCTTGTCGTCGTCTACCTTCAGCCGAGTATTCTCCTTCGACTCGGCATTTAGAGTTCTGTTTCCACTCAATGTCGAGATTTTCCAACCGGTCAAACGCTGGGTCAGGCCGCTGGCATTTGTATATATTCTCTTGCTATTACTCTTCATTTCCAGGATGGTCTCTCTCAAGAACCGAGGTGCAGTTCTGAGATTGCTCACCTTTGCCGCGCTATGGTTCCTGGTGGTAATGGCACCGGCGGTGCCCGTGTGGAATCTGACGGAGACCCTGCAAGGCTCGCGATTCATTTACATGGGAACCGCTCCGCTTGCGCTTTTTCTCGCCGTTCTGCTCTCACCTTTCAACTTCGCCGACCTGGCAGTTGCGAAGCATGGCGTGGGCAGGAACACAGAAGTAACAGCTGTGCAGTCAGAGAGTTTAACCTCCGTCACACCTGAGGAGGTCTTTCAGGACTCGGCGTCTTCCAATGTGTCGACGGCAGAAGCCCTTCCTGGGACTTCGAACACCGCACTACTGGCGCTGGCGGTCAATGGGCTCTCCGTCATATCGGCAATCGTTATTGTGGGCATTTACGGTTACATTGTTTTCGCCAACAACAACACCTGGGTCAAAGCGGGAGATGAGCTGCGCGCCTTGCAGCAAGCGCTCATCAGTCAGTTCAATCAAATGAAGGGCGACAAGCTGGCGCTATTGAACTTGCCTCATAAGTACAGAGGCGCACACATGTTGTACAACGCGGCCACAATGTCGGTCATGCTGGCACCGCCTCTCGCCGATAAAGATTACACCTTGAAAATCGCGACATTCGAACCGGTTCTATTTGGCGATGAGGACCTTGTTAGAATCTCACGATTGAGAAAAATGAGCGATTCCGGGGCCTCGGTCAATTTCTTTCGTTGGGACAGAGAGAAGCAAGAGCTGAGAAGGATTGCGATAGACCCAACCGCCGGTGAGGTTCGATTTGATTATT
>CAZISK010000690.1:0-4905 GCA_964541355.1 uncultured Candidatus Obscuribacterales bacterium | reverse complement strand
CGACATTCGAACCAGAAAACATCCAGTTCTGCGCTCGCGAATTCTCTCGCCTGCCCGCCGGTGCGTTCTCCCATCTTCTGGAGCTCGACCTCGGCAACGGTAAGCCGCTCAACGTAATCATTCGCAACGTGCAGCGCAAATCGACAACCGGCTCTGTCATGAACGTCGAGTTCTACAGAGTCAGACTCGATAAGAAGCTGACAGTGACAGTTCCGATCAAATTCGTCGGAACCGCTCCAGCCGTCTCGACATGGGGAGCTCAACTTCTTGAATCGGCAGTCGATGTTGAAGTCGAATGCCTGCCCAACGACATTCCAGATTTCATTGAATGCGATCTGACGCTCCTTAAAGAGCTTGATTCAGCCATCAACTTCAGCGATCTGAAAGTGCCGGCTTCCGTCAAAGTGCTGAATCCGCTGGATGAAGTGGTTGCACGAGCCGTCACTCCACGCAGCACGCAGCAAGAAGACGAAGCAGCAGCCGCTTCCGCCCCTGCCGCCGTTGTTGCCGCCGAACCGGCCAAACAAGAAGCCGCTGCAACATAAGGATTCTCAATCTTCAACTCCTGAGAGCTTTCTTCGTAAGAAAGCTCTTTTTTTTTGATCTTATCTAAGGATGGTTTTCATTAGGTTTGTTACCATCGTGGTCGGCTGCAAGTAGGCAGAAATAAACCATATGACTCTCGACAAAAAGCTGGGCCTGGTGACAAAGATTCCAATTATCGGTGCATTACTGATTCTGGTCTTTGCCAATATCGCTCTTCTTCTCCTCGATCCGATCAAACGTGTTGATGCAGACAGCCTGCCCACTGTTAGAAGTTGGGTTTACTGGGCTGCGGCAGACTATCGACAGCGACAAAAACCGCCGGATGTAGTCTATCTGGGCTCATCGGTGATGATGCACCCAACCTGGTGGCAAGAGGCCACCTTCAGAAATAGAGATGTCGATCTGGTCGCGGATCATACCAGCCACTACGCTGAAAGCATGATCGGTAAATACAGCGGGCTCAAGAACCTTAGCTGCTTCAATTTCGGTTTGCCTGGAGCGGTGCCGTCCGACGCATACATGATCGTCAAATCGCTTTTTAAGGAAGAACGAAAGCCCAAGCTCGTTGTAATCGGCATGGTGCCTCGCGATATGGTCGACAACGACTTTAGTCACGCCGGCTCATCCCGCCATTATCGCTACTTGAGTCGCTTCGTCGACACAACCGGTCTTGAAGACCTCACCGTACCCAACGTCTGGGAACGTCCACAGTACTGGGTCAATGATTTTCTCTACCTTAAAGGCAAGAGCCAACCGATTCAGCAGGTTGCCCGACACGAAGCTGAGTCGCTCCTTTCGCCTGTGCTGAAATCTCTTCCAATAAGCCCTCTCGATCGCGTTACAGACGAAGATCGCAAATTCGCCATGCATCATGCCGAACTCGAAAAAGGTGTATGGGTCGCCCACCCGACTACACCTTATTTCTACGTCGAAGCTGCCGATGCTGATTGCATGAAGCGATACGCTACTGCGAACAATGAGTTGTTCGAAAATCAAAAAACCTGGCTGGACATGACGCTAAAGGCCCTGAAGGACGACAACATCGAAGTGCTGGTCGTCAACTTTCCGGTCACCAGTATGGCGCTCAGGTGCATGAGAGACGGCGTATACGATCGGCACGTCAACACGCTGAAATCGCTCGCCGCAAAATACGATTTCGGCTTTCTGGATACTCAAGCGACAGGGAAATTCCAGCCTGGAGACTTCACGGACTGGGCTCACATGGACGCTTCCGGCGGAGAGAAGGTGCATGAACTGATCGGTGAATACATTGGTTCTAAGCAAAAACTGGTCGCGAAGTTGGGGACGGCGCCAACTTCGGTTGCCGGAAAAGAGCACAATCAGCTTTAGGAGAGCTCCATGCTGTTCAACAGTGTTGCCTATTTGATTTTTCTGCCGATAACGGTGCTATTGTTCTGGCTGGCTCCAAAGAAATGGCGTACACCGATGTTGTTGGTGGCAAGCTACGTCTTTTACATGTTTTGGAAACCGATCTACGGACTTCTGATTTTTGCGCTCACCGCAATCAATTATCTGTTCGGATTTTTGATCGATCGAAGCGAGCGAAACAAAGGCAAATGGCTCCTCCTCGCGCTTTCAACTAATTTGCTCGTACTGGGCTATTTCAAATACTTCTACATGACGCGAGATGTGCTCAACGATCTCTTCAAGTCGATAGGGCTCCATCAACTGCCGCTTGTCTCCTGGGAGATCCTGCTCCCACTAGGTATTTCATTCTTCGTATTCGAATTCATTCACTACCTGGTAGACATCTATCGAGGCGACAAGCCGGTCAAATCGTTCATCGAGTTCGCTCTTTTTCCGAGCTTCTTCCCAACCCAAATCGCCGGTCCGATCAAACGTTACCAGGACTTTATTCCGCAGCTTCGCGAAGAGCATAAGCTCAATCTGAAGGATTTCAACACAGCGATGGAGCTGATCGTGTTCGGTCTCTTCAAGAAGGTAGTGCTCGCCGATTCGCTTGGAATCGCCGTAACCCGCTGCTTCGCTCATCCGGACCTGCTTACAGGAGCGGACTTTTGGTTGGCGACCTGGGCATTCACCTTCCAGGTCTACTTCGACTTCTCTGGCTACACTGATATCGCCCGCGGTTCCGCGCTGCTGTTCGGCATCAAGGTGCCGCTCAACTTCAATCTGCCTTATCTGTCGGGCTCATACAGCGAGTTCTGGAAGCGCTGGCACATCACCTTGTCGAAATGGTTGAAAGATTATCTCTACATCCCGCTGGGAGGCAGTCGCCATGGAGAGATCCGCACCTGCATCAACCTGGCTATCACCATGACGCTCGGCGGGCTCTGGCACGGCGCTGCTCCGCACTTCGTCCTCTGGGGCTTTTACGTCGGCGTCATCCTGGTACTGCACCGAATGTGGCGGCATGTCGTAGCACGCAGCGCCTGGTTGAACAGCATAGTAGAAACGAAGTTGTTTCACATATTCGCAGTCGCGCTGACCTTCAACGCCCACGCCCTCGGTTTAGCCATCTTTAGAGCCAACAACATTCCGGAAGCCTTCCAGATCATCGGAAAAATGTTCAACCTGGTGTCGGCAGCCGATGGGCTCGCCAACTGGCAGCCGGCGATTATGAATACCAATGGCGCCATCATTTATCCTGTTCTTCCGCTTGTTCTAGCTACAATGTGGGTGATGCAGGTCTTGCTATCACGCTCGAAAGAAAAGCCAGGTATCATGCCAGAGCCGGCATTTCTTCCGGGATTCAAACCAGCATATCTGGCGCTGTTAATCGCAATGCTGTTGATTTTCTCGCCGGATGTCACACCAACATTTATCTACTTCCAGTTTTAGCCGGCACAGAAAGCCTGCTATCAAGTCGTTGAGACAGCGCTAGCCCGCTCGCTAAACTTTATTGATCCGGAGGCGGATTCTCTTTTTTATAATTCTTCAAAAGATCCATGCAGGCGGAATAGCCGCTCTCACTTACAGACGTCAAAACGACCTTTCCGTCAGGGCTCATGACAGTCCTGGAAACACCTTCAGGCAAGTCGTTGGTTAGAAAGTAATACGTCAATAGCGCTCCGAAGTAGCTACCCAAGGAACCCGGATGGTAGTCGTCCTTGTCAAAGAACTGAAGACCAGGGAATTTTTTTCGAGCGACAAACAAGAGATCACCATCAGGGATTACTGGTGTTTTGAGCTCCCGGCCAAGCTTGACGTAGAGTTCGGAAATCCTTTTCTGCAGAGCATCTGCATTCGCTCCATTGCGGGCCCATGGCAGAAACAAGTATGATCTGGCACCATTCGCCCGCGCCATCTCAACAAGTTCTTTCGCAGCAACCGAGAGAGAACCAGGATCTTTGATTGACTCAACGGTGGCGCCCTGCAGAATTACGACATCAAACGGTCCTTTATAACGCAGAACGTTGCGTACATCACCTGTTCTTACATGTCCCGTGAGCGTCTGGGCAGAAACTACGACCTGCCAGAGTTTTAGCGGACGCGAACCACCACGTTGTCTGTAGATATCAGCAAACTGATAGGGCAGGCGCGAACTAAACAGAAGACTATTGCCAACGAAGAGCACTTTGAATGCCTTCGGGTCATCGCTGTCGCAAACGCAGAAGCGCTGAGCTGTAGGCTTGTCCAGTTCGGAAGGTGGCTCAGGCCAAGCTGATGCCATTTGCCATCCCAGGGCGATGACGAAGGATGCAAGAACCAAGAAAACTTGCCATCGCCATCGCATTTCCTGCCCTTGTCGTGGGTCGGTTGACCTATCTATCAACAACCACCGATCTTGTCTACCATCTTCGCCGTTAGAAGTCATTTCAATCACAATTTGATATATTCTCTTCTATACCACTGCGGCTCGATTGTGGCGTTTTGTCCGTCCTGGTCGTATCCAACAGTTTCAATTCGTCATAGGTTCTGGTCGTAAGGAAGGCCTCCAATCGGGCCGAACTATCTGAGCTCATATTCGGACGGCGATCGACAGTGTATTCGGACTGCCCATCGAACCAATGACCGGAAGTTGAGCCAAGCTTCGGTAAATCGTTGACGGTCCTTCGAGACTGGTTGGCGTTGGGCGACCCGATCCAGTAATCTCGCGGACCTTTACGAACATGAGATTCATTCGCTGGCGGTGAGTTCGTGGAGTTGTTCGAAAAAAGTCGCTTTACCAAATCACCAATTTTTGTCATAACAACCTCCTCCAGAAGTGACCCCTGGATTGGACAGAAACTGACGGTAGAGCTCTGATATAAATAACGAAAAACTGGTCGAAAAAGTTCAATGCCTGATTAGATAGATGAACGAGTGTAAACAAAACAAGCTCTGAAAGAGTCTGTGCAACACCTCAAGTGAAGAAGAAGCGAAGCGGGCACAATA
>CAZISK010000689.1:0-4915 GCA_964541355.1 uncultured Candidatus Obscuribacterales bacterium | reverse complement strand
GTGGCGGCGGTGGTGGCGGCGGTGGTGGCGGCGGTGGCGGCGGCGGTGGTGGCGGCGGTGGCGGAGGCGGTGGCGGTGGTGTTGGCCACGGCGGCGAGATCCGCAAACGGATTAACAATGACAAGGACACGAAAGAGCGAGTCAAAGTCATGGAGGAGTCCGTTGAGCCACTGAAGCAAATGCCACGTATTGTTCCCGAAGCGAAGCTCGAACCGTTACCTATCCCGCATCTCGAGAAGATAAAAGAAACAATCAAAGAGACGATAGACATACTGAAGAAATAGAACAGGGGAATACGTGCGGCGTCGCACTATGCTACTGTCACTTTTTCATGACGCAAACGACATCGCTCTCATTCTTAATCGTGGCCAGCGTACACTATATGTGGTGCTCATTGCTGGCACGTAAAGAGAGAGTGAGTCACACTACTCACTCTCTCTTTCCCCGATTCGTAAAAGAAACGAACAAATACTTTGTGAATCCAGTGCTGAGTAATGGAGTCCACATCGTTCCTTTGTTTTGCTAAACCAATATATCTGATCGCAATTCGCAATCCATGGGGAAACGGGATAAACACCACAGGCGGTACCATGGATGTGACTGTCGCTCAATCAAGAAAAACTTCGCTTATCTCACTAAAGAGAACTAGGAGGCTCTCACCCACTGCAAGCGTCGGCATGACACCAGTCGCCGGAGTTCAACGCCATTGCCTCAATCATACCGAATGATAAATATTGAGCATCATTGCCATTCTGAGTTACGTTGCCGTCAGGGAAATAATCACGAGCGACAACTATCAAAGCTGCAATGAGCTGACTGGATGTGGATTGCCTGATGTTCATAGTTCTGCTACGCTGCGAGAATGAAGATGTGATGGAGTTATCCAAGAAGACATGTCACAGAAATTGTTCAACAAACTCGTTGTTTTGTCTGTGACCGTTGCACTGGTCTGGTCAGGTTTATCATTATGCTGTCCGTATTCCCTTTGTAGTGCCGAGCCTTCATGTGATGACAAAGTTCGGAAGTTTGCGAACAACGAAGTAAAACAACTGACGAAGCAACTGATCAAACACCCAGCCTCTCCAACTCTATATTTTAGAAGAGCAGTTTGGTACCGTGAACTCTTTAGATACGATGAAGAACTTAACGATCTTCGCCGCACAGTTCGCTTAATGAAACCGGGTTCGATTAAGTTGTATCTGCTCGACCGGATTTGCGAAAATAGGGAAGGAATATTGGTAGCCCGGGTGTTGTTTTGCAATAATCTGATGGACGCTCCGTCGCCGTTTAGGAACGACTTTAGTGACTCCGCTGGAGTTTCTGCCGCGCTCGGACTCAACCAGGCAAAACTCGAGTCTATAACAAGGCAGGCCGGAATTGCAGTGGTACCAGACCGCTTTTTTCAGAGCAACGACTCTGAGATTCACGAGATATCGAATACCATGGTGACTTTTGGAGCAAAGAAACTGCCGATGGAAGCAGGCTCTAGTCGTGATCGTTATCAGATTGCCTTGAACATAAACCTTACCTGGGGCCCTGCGAAAAATGGTACAGTTTGGGGCAAGACTTCGGCTCCACTGGAGATTAGCAACTCTGCGGAATTTTCCTCTGCGGTTGCCACCCTCTTTAAGGAGTGTTATGTACAGCATTCCAAGCTGGATCCAGCTAAGCTAAAAGACATAGAGAATTTGATCAAACTGTATGAAGAGTGCGTGACTAAGAAGAAATGAGATCTCCGAAACGCTTGTAGTGCGCCAGTCTCGCCGTTGTGTTTCACAAGGGCGTTCTAAACCGAACCTGCAAGAACCAGTCCATTCTTCTTGCCAGCCCTGATCGCAATTGATAGTGCTATCAAAGGGAACATGCTCGTTCCAGCGACTTGATCAGTGCCTCTAAAGGCTCCAGGATTCACGGATTGAGCCAGCTTCTCACAAAACATGCTGTCGACTTTGACTGGTTTCAAATAAGTCGGACGCAGATGACGCAAAGACCGTACTTCACATTGCTCAGCGTCCTTTGAGAGCCAGGAGCGCTCGTTTCATCGAGAGAGTCGATGCCGGGCTGGTTGCGTTAAGCGCTTTCAGTCGATCCTTTTCGGACTTGCCAGCTGCGACATAATCTGCACCCATAATCTCGATTTCCAGTTGTCTCAAACGTGTCTCGGTCTTGCCTGTGCCAAGCTTGTCATGGTGCTCGATTTCGAGTGCTGCAAGCTGCTGAGAAGGCTGAAGATCTGCGAATGCGACATCGCCCAGTTTGTCAGCGCTTGCGGCTTCGCTCTCGCCAGGACGATTGTATTCCGCTGGCCAACCACCCGCGGTGCCACTGCGTTCTCTGTCTGGCGATACGGAAGCTTCGTCGGAAGCGGCTGAGTCGCGAATGGGCTCGGCTGCACCGGAATCGTCCGTAGCGTCTATAGGACCTGCGCTTGCAGAATGTGTCATCATCGATTCAGTTGGACTGTTTTTGTGCTGGCTATCCTCTACTTCGCTTGCTGATGCGTCACCCTGTGCCATCTTCTTGAGCTTTGCCAGCGTCTCCTCGAGTTTACCCAAATCGTCTGATAGTTTGGCATAGCCAGGGATGTTCGCTGCAGATGCGGATGTTCGTCGCATACCGGTAGTTTTGCTGGTATCAATTGCAGTTGCGTCTACTTCATGGATTCCAGATTTGTCCCGAAACAGTTCTGGTGGCAGTTTTCCTCTTTTCGGATTAGCCATCCGGGTGCGCACCTCTTGGATAATCTCTTCCGAGGGCGGGAGCTCCACGGCCAGGGCATTAATTCGTTCCTTGACCGGTTTGCTCGTCGTGTTCGGAGTTGTGAACGCCCGTTGCTCCAGACGCCATAACCGCTCTTCAAGACACTCTACATTGTGGGTCCGATTGAGAGCGTCGAGCTCTATGCATGCTGTCTGCTGTGCGCGGGTCAGCCCTTTGAAAGACGCCGGAATATCAGACTCAGAATCGCGCGCAGCTGAGCTCGACTGTAACGCGAAAAATAGGCAAAGCGTAAACATAACTCTAATTTTGGCGAACGCGATCATGCTAGTTTAATCCTCTGACCTCGAGCTCTATTTTGACAGTTTTTGCTGGTACTTGCCAGGAGAAAGGGACCGGAAAGACGCGTAGGGTGCCGTGCCTCATGGTTTGACGTGCAGTACATGAATTTTTGATTGTCAAAACAAGATAAGATTTATCGGGTCAGGGCACATCTCGATACTGTTCGTGATACCTTGTGCACGGGTCTAAAGGCCGCGGCTCCGGCAAGCACAGTCACAGCCCAATTTGCCGATGTCAATATCAGCAATGCCTTCAAGGTAGGAAACCTTTCCTTCGGACCACTGGTGACAATCTTTGCAGATCCGCCTGGTGATCCAAACGCGGTTACAGTCGTAACACCGGCTACTACCAGAGCTCCGCAGAATAACCGAACGGTTGGTGCCAGTTATGCTGCAGAAGCGGTGGTATCATCGCTGTCCCTGCCGCCGCAATCCAGACCAGTCGAAACATTGTCTGTGAAACCGAATTTGGCCGGTCTTGACTCAATCACAACATTAACGCAAAACAGACGAGCGATTAAGAGCCACGAGACAGATCGCGACGTATTCTTGATCACTGGAGCACATGACGATCACGCGGACAACGAAGATTCTTCGGCGAAATAATCATTCGATCCGGTGGCTTGACTGACCTCCTAATGTTTCGAATTCCTTTGGGGGAGAACATCTACTGCTCTGTAGTCAAAGTGATCTGAGTCAGTTCGCTCGAACCCTGTTTTTTGTTCCCCAAGCTCCTTCTTTAATGACTTCAAACCATTGTTGTTAGGGTTCATCCTAATTTTTTCATTCAGCGCTTCCGTGCTGATTTGCGTTCTTGCCGCCAGTACGAGTTTAAGATGTGTGAGGAATTCCCTGCGCTCGCTTAAATTGGTTTCTCCATCTGCTTTTGGCGGTTCCATCTCTGCTTCTTTGATCCAGTCGACACCCATGGTTTTGATACCAGATAACCTCAACTCCTCAGCCATCGCAACAGCTTTGTCCGGTTCGAATTCTTTGAAGGTCAAAGAACCGCTGGATGGTGGTGAGTCCCCGACGATAGAGCTCAAGTTGATCGTGGTCGGCTCCACCTCATAGTCAAGGTCTACCCCTCCGACAGACTGGTCGGATTGTTCGAAGTCTCTTCTCATTGCTAACACCGATACTAAGAAACGATTTCACGGCGGCGTGAGCACAGCGCTTATTCCAATCACCTTAACGACGTACTCTCGCCTCGCATGAACATTAGACGCCGAGCTCCATGAAAATCACGTGAAACTCCAAACACCTGTTGCTGGCACGCTTTCTAGCCTTTCCTGTGCGTACTGATCGGTCAAGTTCGCGACTCATATATTCATCCTAAACCAGCGCTGATAACGGTGCCTCAAGCATTGCCTGGCGCTGACCAACGATTTCGTTAATCCTTGCAGTCAAGATACTCCTTCTCTTCTTCAGCTGACTGACAAGGCTAGATATCTCTGACTTCGCCTTTTTCGCTTGTTCCATCGAACGACTAACTCGACTCAAGGAAAGGCAGTCGCTCAGCCAATTGTCAAACAAAATATCAACAAACATGTCTAGATCAGTCAAATCTACATCCAATTTATATTTGTCTGAGCTCGCCTGGCTCTCGCTAAACTCTCGTTTGATCGTCCGCAGTAGCGCTTGCACTCTACCGGCACATGCTCTCGCCGGAAATCCTCGCCGTCGCGCGCCGCGGCGCCTTCAACCTGCACGGCTCGCTGCTGCCGCGCTACCGCGGGCGCTCGCCCGTGAACTGGGCGGTGCTCCACGGCGAGCGCGAGACCGGGGCCACCCTCCACGAGATGACGGCGAAGCCCGACGCGGGGCGCATCGCGGGGCGCATGGCGGTGCCGATC
>CAZISK010000688.1:0-4916 GCA_964541355.1 uncultured Candidatus Obscuribacterales bacterium | reverse complement strand
CTCCGGCCAGGACCTTCCTGGACATCCTGAAAGATGATGGCCACGGTGTTTTCGGCGTCGGTAAGATCGAAGATATTTTTGTTGGCCATGGCATCAGTCATGCGAAGCACACTGGTAGCAACAAGGAAGGCCTTGAGATTACGCTAAAAGCGATCTCGAACGATTTCAATCTCAAGGACTGCAGAATCGGTGGTAACAACCCGGATAAAGTCGATCTGATTTTCACGAATCTCGTCGATACCGACTCACTTTTCGGACATCGTCGAGACGTCAAAGGCTATGCGGGCGCGCTTAACGAGATCGATGAGTGGCTCGGAAAAATCATGCAGGCTATGCACAAAGACGACCTTTTAATTATTTCGTCCGATCACGGCAACGATCCGACGGCGCCGGGAACGGATCATACGCGGGAGTTTGTTCCGCTAATTGCCTATTGCCCGGAGCTGGAAGGCACCGCTGGTGATATCGGTACTCGAAATGGATTCTGCGATATCGCAGCCAGTCTGTCAGATTGGCTGGGTGTGAGTTGGTCCGGTCCAGGAGTCTCGTTTGTTGCTCGTACGTGCGTTGCTTAGTCCCACTCTCTAAGGAAAAACTTTATGCCCTCCTTGAAAGACGCTACAAAACTCGATTTTACCTCGAGCGTACCTGGGTTTCATCACTTCAAGAAGTTCGACCAATCAAGCACTGATCTTATCCGGAAGGAACCTGAGAACAAGGTGATTGTCGTAATTGACGAAGGTTACGCTTTGCCATCGAACAAACCTTATCTCGTCACCGATCACCTCAACCTCTCTGGCGACAATCCTTTGGTTGGACCAACAACTCCAGGCGGCCCGCGCTTCCCGGTGATCAACAATGTTTATCTCCAGATCATCGATACTTTAGATCCGAAGCGAACGATGCCGTTGAGCAATCCGCTCGGGAATCTGTCCAATATTGTGACCGCTGGTCTGAAGTCAGGCGTTGTGCCGAGCGAGGATGATCTGACAACGATTCGTGCGCTCGGCGCTGATTGTTATTGTTATAACCTCGTGCCGGCGATGCTTGTGGCTGCTCAGCTCGGCATGAGGGTCTTCGCGATCGTCGTGCCCGCAGGCGCGAGTTTGGATAAAGAAACGGCCAGCTATCTCAAAGGAGTGTAATTCGATGCAAGATACTCTCGTAAAGCCAGTCGACTCGATCGTCGATTTCTTGTCCAAGTCATCTCCTCGACCGGAAGCGGCAGTTATCCTCGGCTCTGGCGTTCAGGTGCTCGATCAGCTTTCCAATTCCCGGACCTACATGTACAAAGAGGTCTTTGGTATCGGACCAACCGTTGAAGGGCATACAGGCTCGCTTACAATCGGTCAACTCGATTCGGGAAAAGAATCGCCGGTGGTGGCAATCTTCCGTGGTCGTTTTCACCTCTATGAAGGTCACGATTGGTCTGTTGTGACGCTTCCGACGCAGGTTGTGACTACCTGGGGAATTCCGCAGCTGATCGTCACCAATGCTGCAGGCGGTTTAAACACGAGTTTCAATATCGGCGATCTAATGGTCGTGACCGGCTTTCGAGATCATTTAAATCCAAACTACAAAGAGTCTGGGTTGTTGGAACAGGTGAAACGACCACCAGAAAAATGCGAGAACAAGCTAACTGAGAAGATACTGAGCGTCGGGAGAGAGCTTGAAGTCGAAGGTTTGAGATCTTTGCGCACCGGTGTCTACTCCGCTCTGCTTGGGCCAAGCTACGAAACGCTCGCTGAGATCGAAATGCTGCGCCGGCTGAAAGCTGATGCGGTCGGAATGTCGACCGTTCCGGAATTGCTGACGGCACGAGACACTGGGACACTGGCGGCCGCAATCTCAGTGATAACCAATGTGTGGGAAAATGATAAACCGATGGGTGGACATGAAGAGGTTCTTGAAGCTTCGCGTGAAGCCTCGAGTCGGCTCGACACGCTATTAAAACGAATCCTGATTTAATAGCTCTCCTGACATCTGTGATAATCAAAAAATTAGGCTACGTGCCTTGATGATGTCAGTATGCTTGGATGCCTATAAACAGGGCATCTTCGCCAATAGTCTCCGGAGTTCGCGCGATCACCGCTAGGTTGTCTTATATAACAACCTGATAAACAGCTGTGATCTCACTACTTTTTCTGTCTAGTGTGAGCACGTTTGCTGCTGCCCTTCATGGTGTCCACGACCGTAACCGAAACCTCCTCTCACCGATAGGAAATACTTACCTCCAGCCAAGATCTTGGTTTCGCCTTGTGCTGGAGTTTGACGCTTCCTGCAATTGCCGTGAAGGGCTAGTCAGGGGTTGATGCAAAAAACAACCTCAACATGTGACAAGAGGAGAGCTGATGATCTACTGCAAGGTACTCACCGGTCCTAACCGTGAGCCAGCGGAGACCTTTATCGAGGCGACCAGTCGCTTCGTGTGTCTGCCCAATCTGTCTGACGCATACCTGGCTGCTTCCGTTAATCGGACCGCGTTTATGCAGCTGAAGATCGAAGATGAGGTCGTTCTCGGCGTAGAAGTTACGCCTGAAACGAAGCACTTCAAGCTGCTGGATCTGCTTACGTCGAAGCCGAAGAAAACGCGCCGCCGCTTTTCGTGGCGTCGTGCTCCGGAGCCTAAGGTCGAGCCCGCCCGGGTTTTCACCGTGACTTTCCGTGACGGCGGCGCCGAGGCTCTCGTCGTGGCTACGTACGAGTTCCATCTGGTCGACGCGCAGGTCTTTGACGCGCGCTACCGCGATCACTTCAGTCTTGTCGAGGGCACCAAGCAGCCGGCAATCTTCACCACCGACGCGCGTAGCGTCGAGACCGCGAAGAATTGCTGGAACTGCGAAGCGCCCGTGAAGCCCGGCGACATCTGCAAGAACTGCGGCAGTAACCAGGACGAGCACAACAAGGACTAGTACGCGATCTGACCGTGTTCGGGACGTGTCGACAGATCGGTGGTTTGCGTGTCGCCTTGGGGTGGCATTGAAAGAGGCTGGTCATCGGGTTCGTCGAGCATGTTTCGATGATCTGGTGAGCATATGCCGAGAGTTGGATGTCCCTCTTCGGGCTCCAACTCTCGGACCTCTTTTTTTGACGGTGGGAAACTTTTTAGGCATTTCGAGGCTGTGTGGGAAACAGGTTTCTGACGCTATTAGTCATTTCGAGGCTGTGTGGGAAATAGGTTTCTGACGCTATTAGACGTTTCTAGGGCTGTGTGGGAACAGGATTCTGTTGCTATTGGTCATTTCGAGATCGAGTGATGGCGATCGGTTGGTTTTGAAATTTCATCTTCCGATTTCGGGTATTAGCGGTATAAATATTGCTTGAGTCGGATGGTCGACATTACCTGCGTTCGGGCATCTGGTCAGCGTTTTGCTCGATCTCTTCGTCTTTGTCGCCTCGTGCCGGAGTACAGAATTTCTTCTTGCATTGGTCGCACAACTCTTGATACGTTGCGGCGAAGCTCTATTCCAATACGCAGCGTTGGATTCGCACAAGCCCAGTGATCTAATCCCTCAGTTATCGAAAAACAGGTTAGCGCTACCATAAGGGTGATGCCGTCGGTAATACCACGCTATAGCACGTTGTGGTTGGTTGCCGTGTTGCTGCTTGCCTGGATTGCAGTCGAGTGCCCCGAGTGGAACGGACCAATCTTGACTGACTGCGTTTGAAAAGAGCATGGACAACTTGGTCTCGAAAAGGACTCGCTAAGATGAAGAAAATGACGTGTTGGACTCTTCAGATCGCCATCGCGGTCGGAGCTTTCGCACTTGTGGCCCCAGGAGGCGCACTGATCCGATCCGCGTCCGCGCAGGATCTGGGTGTTCGTACGGGTGGTGCAACAACACAGGCGGCGAAGAAAGACTACGCACTTGCCGTCGAATCGTCCAATGAAGTTGGACAAAAGCTGTTGAGCGAGCTGGACAAAGCGAACACCGCCAAAGACAACATCGTGATCTCGCCGTACAGCATCAACGCCGTTCTGTCCATGATTCTCAACGCAACAGACGGCACGACTCTTGCGGAAACCGCGAAGTATCTTGGCGCCGACCCGGCTGACGTCGCCGCCTTCAACAAGAGCATGCAGTCGCTCATGAACGAGCTTGCTGGTGCAGATCCGGAAGTGGAACTGGAGGTGGCGAACGCGACCTTCATTGAGAAAACCTATCCGCTCCGTAAGGAGTTCCTTCTGGCGTTGCGGACGTACTTGTTGGCGAAATCGACTGCCGTCGACTTTGTCAACGATTCGAAGGGTTCCCTTGAGAAGATGAACGATTGGGCGAAGCTCAGCACCAACGGGCGAATCCCGAAGATCTTCGAAAGTCTTCCGGCGGGCACGATTACGGTGCTGCTCAATGCCACGTACTTCAAAGCCAACTGGGTAACGCCGTTCAAAGATGCTGACACTAGCGAGCGAAAATTCAACTTCGCTGAAGGCAGCAGCGCGAACGTGCCAACCATGAAGCGTGGCGTCGAATCGTTCAAGTATCTCGAGACTAACGACTTCCAGTCGGTCAGCCTTCCATACGGTAGTAACCGCTTCAGCATGTATGTCATGCTGCCGAAAAATGGCAAGACTGCAAGCAGTCTCATCCCGGAGCTGGCTGGACCGACTTTCGACAAGCACTTGAAAGCGTTCTCCTTTGCGGACGGCACTCTCTACCTTCCGAAGTTCAAGCTCGACCTTTCGTACGACCTTAAGGACGCGCTCGACGCAACAGGCTTGAAGGAAGCGTTTTCCAGCTCCGCCAACCTGTCGAATATGACGATGCCGGGAAAACCGGGTCAGGTCACGGCTGCGCAAAATCCGAAGCTGAGCGCGATTGCGCATAAGGTCTTCATTGAGGTCAACGAGAAGGGTACGGAAGCGGCCGCTATCACCGGCGGTGTGTTCAGCACCACCAGCGTTGTCGAAAAGC
>CAZISK010000687.1:0-4917 GCA_964541355.1 uncultured Candidatus Obscuribacterales bacterium | reverse complement strand
AATGCTCCATTCTGTTCAGTGTCGATTATATTTTTAAGCAAATGTTCAATATTGTAGCGGCGAGCGGACTCATTGTCCGTTCTGCTACGTGCGGAATACTCCAGTGGCAATTCGAGCAGTGTCGACGTACGGTTGTAATTGTGCAGGAAATCAACAAAACCAGAGATATCGGATGGTCCGGCTGTTAAGAGCACATCGGCGATTTCCGCCAATGATTCTGTTCCGCTTGCAAAATCTGAAAGATGGTCATGAATTTCCTGTAGTCGGCGTCTTGCGGCTGATCCTTCCATGTGAACGAGTTGCTCAATCTGTGCCAACTGTCCAATCGAAATGTGTGGTTGGATAAGTATCGCGGACGGTACTAAAGGTGATCCGTCCGCTCCGACACGATTGGCGGCGATGATGTTGCGAATTACATCGAGCCTGTCCCTTGCAGCGGCTTGTTGTTCATTCGGTCCTTGATGTGCCTCTTGCACCAGCCCAAGATAGGCCATTAAATCAGCATCGCCTACTATATGCGGCAAGCCGGTTCGTATCATGATGTTTCTGGCAGCCGAAAGGTTTGCCGCGCGATCAGCATCAGTACTGTCGTGCACAAGCTCTGCCACTCTGCGTTCGATAGCTGGGCGCAACTCGGTAATACTCGCGCTTGCAAGATCTACTACGGAGTTGAGCGCTGACAGAGCCGAACTCTCCTGAATCCAGTCTCTCAAGTCTCCGAGGTTTTCGGCACTTAACGGTTCATTATGGCTTCGCCGAGTTTCATTTTCGCCTGTACGGGATGTGGGCTGAGTGAGCTGAGTTCGACCACCTGCCCGTGCTGGTTGGACGATACGTGACAATTGATCGCGACTAAGCAGCTCGAATAGTTCTCTGAAGTGGCGCATGACCTCGGCACGACGTGGCGAGCATTCGGAAGTATGTTGTTGAAGAAGCTGCTCGTATGTGGGCGGTGTGTCGCCGGGTGCGTTTTGTCGAGCACGTTGAAGCTCTTGATTGAGTGCGAACATCTCTGCGTACAGTTCTGAGATGCAGGCTGTGTATCGGATGCCTCGACCTACGTATTCGTTGCCTGGTGCCATCAACTGCTCAACCAGCTCAGCGCGGAACTGCTCTGTGCAGGGAACTCTCTCAATGTCGGCAATAGTCTGAGCTGCAGCTCGCAGACCCGCTTCATAGGCAGCCATTATCGCAGGATTTGCGTTTCTGTCGAAGGCCAAGTTCGAATGCAAATGTCCCGTTTCATGGTTGAAGAGGAACCGAATCTGGTTAGTGCTTCCTTCACCCACGCTGATCGCCATACGGCTTAGCTGATGGTTGTATCCGCCACTGAGAACGCGTGGATCCACCTCAATCAGGGAGGGACTGATGCCTTGTTGAGATAGACTTTGCACTATGGTATCTATCGCGTGAGCAGGCACTGATCTGTTGACGATCAACCTGACATTGCGATTTCCGTCTACTCTCAGCATGTATTCTCCAGGTGGGAACCAACCCTCTGCAAAGCATTGTGCTTGAGTGAGTCTGATGTACTCATCGCTCGTGCGGATGCGGCTCGTTAGTGCGACAAGTTGCTGGCGCCTCTCGTGATGGGCAAGCTCGGCATCCTCGAAGCGATCCCATTCTGGTCCGGACCATCTTTCTTGTTCAGTTCCCAGGCGTATGGCAATCTCTTCCAAACGCAGACGCTCTTGCTCGAGTCGCTCGACTTCTCTTTGCAGCGTTTCGATTGGGGCTTCCATCTCAGCCAGGCGTTGCCTTATTCTCGTCAACTCAGGATTATCATGTGCGGCGGAAGAGGGTTGACCGGTTATCGGGTCACCACTCGGTAGCGTCATACGGTCACTTAACGAGTGCATTGTCAGACTTTCCGAAAGGGTCGTGTTTATGCGGGTAGCAGCTTGCAACTGCAAAAGGCTCTGCAAGCGCTGCGCGATATCAACCGATTGATTGCGATTTCTCAACTGAGACTCAAGCAACTCATGGAAGTAATCGGCATGGGCCCCCCGCAGAGACTCCGCTTGAAATGCTGATGTCACTGTCAGCAAGTTTGCTTCCAGGGCACGGTCGTAGAGCCTTCGGCGCTCCGCAGGCGAAGCTGCTTCTGTCGAGTCCATCCTTAACCCGTCCAGACAGGCGCGTTCGTGAGCAAGAAGTTGGTGAGCAATGAATGGTAGCTCGGCTGGAGCGACACCATGCAAAAGTTGCGCGATCAAGGTTGGATTTCTGGTAATCTCCATGAGTTCGACTAGAGAGCGCGCTGTGGGTTCCGAAATTCGCCCATCCAGAGCCAGCCCTCTAGCCAGATCTGTTAGTGCCGGATCGGCACCGATTCGCTCGAATTCCGTCCGAACATATTGTTCGGTTCGGGTGACATGATCTGCATGCGTGCGAAACTGTTCTGCCGACATGTGAGCCACTGTATGTGGTGTGAATCCGAGCAGATACCATTGATTGCCTACTCGCTCGAAATGGCTTTCATGAAGGCCGTTGGCGCCTTGCACGAGTGCCTGTCTCTGAGCTTCTGATATCGGTAAGCCTTGTTCGAGATGAACCATGTCTCGACCAGCACCATCGCGAACAAAAATCCCCTCTCTGGCTAGTTGTTCGCGCCGCGCGGGAGTATATTCATGCGCGGCACCGGTCCTCACCCCTGCCGGCAATAGAGCGACAGTGCCTCCATTTTCCCCGGGCATCACACGGCCGCCGTGCTCAACTAGAGTGGCATGGAGATGCTCCGCGCTTGCAAATGTATGTACAATTTCGCGTGCACCCTGAGCGCTCTCACGGGCAATCAGCGATCCGCGTCGAGTGTGAATGGGACCATGCCGGTGTCCTGCTGCGTATAGAGCTGCAGATAGGTGACCCGCCATATGCGGATCGAGTCCCAGATGCTGAAGCCCTTCATCGGCTCGCCCGGTAATCGTCATCATATTTGTCTGGGCTATAAATTCGCGAGTAAATGCTCTCATGATCGGTTCACGCAGCGTCGCATCGCGTAACGCCGCCTCCAGAGCCCTTCTTTGAGTCAAATTCAGCGAAGGATTGGCAAGTTGCCGGGTAGCCCATGCTTCCGGACCTGCCAGCCCAGGCAAATATCTTTGCGCGGCATGTGATGCATGCGATATTCCTGGAATTCGAGCAAGCAGAGGACCAAAGGCGACAAATCCCATGTTGAAAGCGTGAGTTTGTGCGATTTCGACACCCTCATGGGCCAGTGCTTGCCACATATTCGATGGAGCTCTGTCACCGCGAAGTGCTTCCACAATCTGCAGGTGTGTATTATTTCCCGGGTTGGCACCGGGAGGCTGTTCAATATTGTCGAAAACGCTATAGTTGTTGCCTCTAAGCACATCAAGCGGTGCCCATCCTCTGGCACTTCCTCTGGCATTGCCTGAGCTCAGTGGATCGCCAAAATGATAGCGAAACTCAGTTCTACCAATCCTTCCGGCGGTCATAGCCACGGTCATCGCCGGAGCATGTGTAAACGCTTGAGTGCCTGCTTGTAATGCGAAACGTCCGACTGCCTGAGCGGTCGGAGTAGCGGCTAAATGCGCGGTCTGACCGGCAACGAATCTACCAACCGGCGCGAGTGGCGACGCGACGGCACGAGCAGCGATAGCGGTACCGCGAGCGAGGTGGGTCGCTCCGGTTACAACGGGTCGCACCAGATATGATGCCGCACGAGCCATCTGGAGCGCGCGACCGGCACGCACGACAGCAACGCCCGCCCTGACTCCAAGGGCGGCGCCCCTGACTACAAAACCCGCTCCACCAGTGGCAAGGCAGGCAGCAAAAATTGCTGCTTCGATCAAAATATCGACTCCAGTGGTCCTGAGCCAGCGACCGAATGTGGTGGCATCGAAATCGCTACTGTTAATCCTGCGCAGCATCTCAAGAACGCTACCATTCTGCTGGCCGTTGCTAGTAGATCTGAGATTAGTCTGAATATCTTCGATCGCACGCAACAAACCGAGAACGCCCCCCTGACGTCTTCCATCGGTCTGCATTGTTCCTTCCAGGCGCTCTCTCTCCGGACCAGGAGGCATACCGACAAGAGCATTATTGATGCTGGCGCGCATGCGACTAACATCGATACCATTAAGCTGCTCCAGTATTTGCTGAAGTCTTATGGCTCGTGCTCTCACATCTGAAGTAAAACTCGGTGAGCGTGCCCCACCCATTCCGATCATATATAGACGCTCAATCTCTCTGAGTTGCTGCGCCATTTCCCCGTTGAGCTGACGCAGCTGTTGGTACTGTTGGTCTGACGTCATTGCATGCACGAGGTAGTCGGCGGTAGCCAGTCTCACCTCTTGATTCTGCCAGGATTCCGTTGAGGAGCGTCTCAGCGCTGCGATGGCCTCGTCCCAGGGCCGAGCCGGATCAAGTCCTACCGGTATCGAAGATGGAAGTTGCCCACTTCGTTGCATCCGAGCGAAGATTCCCTGTTGCGATGCGAGCGCGCCGCCCGGATAGAAATCGGCGTAGAGTTGCGGAGCATAGGTCTGAATATCCGACATGCCATGGAGTCCAAGAATTTGCAAAGCAAGAGCATCTGCTTCCTGACGATTTTGCTGAACAAGATTCTGATAGTCTCTGTAGCCTGTTGCCAATCGTAGAAGCGATGCTTCTCGATCGTAGTCAGCCTGCACGCGAGAATAGCTTCCCATGGTGGCATGCAATCCATGAATGGAGTTGAGATCTATCCGTTGAGAATTATTGAATCCAGAAGAATTCCACCAGAGAAAACCGGATCCCTCTCTTGCGGATGCTCCCAGCGAACCCATTCTCGCGTCAATCTGGTGCTCCATTTGCATGATGTGATGTGAGTTTGCGTCGAAAATTCTCCTGAACTGTTCCAGCGCCGACTCGGTATTTAATAGTCCGGAGATAACTGCCGAAGCGACTGGTGAC
>CAZISK010000686.1:0-4926 GCA_964541355.1 uncultured Candidatus Obscuribacterales bacterium | reverse complement strand
GAAGGTGTACGCCTCCCAGAAGGACGACACTCCGATGAGGTAGCCCCAGAAGGCGAAGTCATCGTTGGTTCGACGGTCGATCGCCAGGGAGACGAGCGATATCAATCCGCCGAAAATCATCGAGACGACCAGCTGGTCGCTGCCCATGAAGGGACCGCTGCGCACCAGGCCTGACGCGGTCATACTCATGAACCACAGCGAGGCGAACAGTGGCATCGTCAGGAACGGGAATCGCACGAAGTTGAGTGCGATTAGCGCTGCGCAGACGGTGGCGAACTCGATTATGAACTCGCTTGAGCTGGTCAGCCGGGCGGTTCCGTGTGGCAGCGACAGCAGCCCATACGCCAGGAGTGGTGTCACGGAGACTGCCAGTGTGAATAGCAGTCCGCCCGGAACGCGGAGACCGCGGCGGAAGTACAGATGGTAGCCCAGTCCGGTGAAGGCCGCAACGTACGCGAGCGACGTCGCCACCAGGGCTGGTGCCTCGAACTGTGCGGTGATGAGGACCGTGAACCAGCCCAGCGCCAGAAGAACCAGCGACGCACCGACATAATAAGCCAGTTGTGCTAGGTCGAAACCGGAGTTGGCGCTGGTTCGGTCGAGTAGCCCTTGCCAGAGCCGGCTGACCTGATCCCCCTGGATCAGCCCCTGTTTGGCGGCCCAGTCGAGGTCGCTGCGCTTGATGGTGACCTCTTTGCGTTGGGAAACGTGTTGTTTTTGCACTTGAACTCGGGTACCGCCCGAATTGCGTGGATCCAGCGGCATGGAAGCCTCCTGAATGTCTAGGTCAAACGATACGGTTAGGAACAGCGAGTCCCAGGTTTGCTGCCTGACACTCGTTGACACAACGCCGAGTGAATCGATGGAATGGAGAAATCCAAGATTCATTGCGGCTCAGAACGCACCACAGCACTTGTGTGCTGAAAAGCTAAAGCAGATCTGTTTCGAGTGAGGGTTCTGTTCGGCGCGCTCTGGAAACAAGAGAAACAAGTTGGCCAGTCCACCGTATGAGATGTCGACCTTCCGTTTCATGTACTTTGAAGCGTATTCTGATAACAGCTAGTTCATCTTGACTTCGCGAGAGGCAGACTTTTATAGGCACAACTAGCTCTTAGGATATTGTTGTTCGCCCCGATTGTAAACGACTGTCTCGCTGCAGTTTAGGAGCTTTGCTGTTGCAATTGCTTGAGCAGCTCTTCTGCTGCTGAAATGGCTTCCTGTTCGCTTAACTCGCGCGCGAAAGCCAAAATCCTCTCGGTCTGGCGCGTCGCTTTGTCGTGTTGACCAAGCTGTAATTGAGCTGTGGCTCGTTTGAGCCCGGCTGCCAATGCCAGTCGCGGCAGTTCACTGTTGTCTGCGAACTGTATACAGGATCTGCTTTCGCGCTCGAGGTATTCCCAGTCACCTTTGAGCTCCGCATAATGCATGAGGTTCAACCAGCAGAGCTGCGCGTTGTAGGCATCGCCTTCATCAGCGGCAATGTTGAGCGCGCGTGAAAACTTGTCGTCCATGCTCGTCAGATCGCCGATCTCTCCGAGCGTGTTTGCGTAGCTGAAGAAGTAGTCGAATAGCACTTTCAGCTCAAACTGATCGAGAGAGGCTTTGAGCAGATCGGATTCGAAGATCGCTTTCGCTTCGATGAAGCGCCCGAGATCCATCAAGCTCCAGGCTTTCCGCATATTGGACTGACCCAGAAAATCACTGTTCACCATATCCGGTGACGAGCCTGGTTGTACATCGGGATGTGTGAGTATGCGATCCCAGGCATGCAAAGCCTTTTCGTGCAAACCCTCGCGTGCGAGCTGGGCTGCATCGTTGAACATATCGATCAGATGTGGAGCTGTCACGGTAAGGGCTCAATGCTTAAAGCGAACTTGTATATCATCGCAGGGTTCCTCACGTGTCTCAATTCTGCTTGTCTTGTCAAGCCGCATAGTTAGCGGTTTTACGCTAGTTAAACTTTGTCTAATAAGTGCTGCGCATGGTAAGTTGCTTTGCGCTCAATTTGCGGAATCGCAGGCAGCACAGCCAATTTCGTATCATTGTGTTAAACACGAAACTTCTAACTCAATTTACTTCTGGACTTGGAAACAGCCATAGTAACTGACAACCCTTTACTCCATCTTGTTTCTCATCCAACCCGCTTTACTAGCCTGATCGCCAGCCTCATCACCTTCGAACCTGTCGTAGACGTGCGACCGGGGCGACCAGTCCGTTAGTGCGTTAGTGCGTCTTTCGAGCAACGGCAAGTTGTTTCGCAGAGACGAGCTAGGAGATTTGATCGTGAACAACATCAAGACGCTGACCCTGAACGATCGACCATGGGCAAAAGGTAAGTACCGTTGCTTCCTTGGTCGATATCAGCGATACGACTGCGGTATCTTTCTCGATCCAGCCATCAGAGCCGACGATGCCCAATCCATCGTGGTGGCGTTCGAGAATGCACCCCGACAGCTGTCTCAGCTTGCGAAGGAGCACGAGCTTACAGTAAGCCTCAGTGGTTACCCGTGGACCCTGTCAAACAACAGCTCGACGATTTACGCAGACTGGTTCCACCGCGTGAAACGCCTTATTTCGCCCCATGTCGAGTTTGGCAGGCGTTCGACGCAAGGGCTGCTCTTACCACACTTCACGCATGAGCTCTCGCATCTCTTTTGGAGAACTCATGTGTCGAATGAGGGTAAGGAAGCCTACATCGACTTCCTCAAGAGAGGCATGAAAACTCTAGACCTGGAGGTAACGGAATATTGTCATGGTCTGTTTGTCGAGTACATCCGATATTCGTCCACCTTAGACACTACTCGAAACGAGGCACAGCGTAAGTCGGTGCTGCGGCAGTATCTGGAAAGTTGGGTCGAGGAGTCTTTTTGCGAAACTGTTGCTTGCTTGAGAGCGCCGTCGTATCCGCCGTCCCAATGGCGTTCTACGGTTCAACTCGAAAAGCGGCGTGAGCAGATCGCGAATACGACCGGATTGCGTGTCAGCACGCTCGAGTTACGGAGCGCATAGAAGCCAACCAGATTGATAATGAGCGAAGAGTCGAAAGGACCCTTCGCTCATTTCTAAAGCCCAGTGAGATAGCACGTTGTCGAAAAATAGCTCTGGTCTTTGTTTTTTGCGCGATGGTCGCAGCGATATTATATGTATTAGTAAAGTTAAAATTTGAACGGAAAGCCCTGAATCACCGTTGGTGACAGGACTTCCCGTAATACGACTTGTCGCGGTGCGTTTTTCAACTCGCGACAAATCGAAGAACATCAGCGGATCTCATAATCAGGGAATTGAATGAACACGATGGGAACGTGCTCTGTGAGCCAAACTCCATTGTCACTCAGAAAGAACTCAAAGCCGTTTTCAAACATCTTTTCAGCCATTACAGTCAGTAAAACCAGCTCGCCATGTCGCTGCCCGACTTTAGCCGCGGTTTCGAGATTGGTGGAGAGGTGAACATGATGCCTCGAACGTTTGGTCAAACCGTTGGTTTTTATTGATTGCAGATACTTGCTGGCGGTTCCGTGGAACAGAAGCTCCGGCGGTTTTGTCGGCGTGTATCCAAGCTCGATCTGGTAGGAATGCCCTTGATTAGCCCGAATTTTTGTCCTATCTTCATTGAAACTGAAGCGTTGTTTATCACTTTTCGCTACCAGTTTGTCGAGCTCGTCACGTGTGAGCTGCGTACCGTTGTTCGCCAATCCGGAAAGTAGTAGATCGACCTCAACCCAGCCTGCATTGTCAGGGGATATGTCCGCAAGTTCCGGGCGGTGACGCAGCACCAGGCTCAGAAGTTTGCTCAATTTGAGTTGTCGTTCTCTTGTCATCAAAAGTTTCCTTAGCAGAGTTGATTATCATGCCGTTAGAATGCATTGAGTGGCAGCTGACCTAAATGCCATGTAAACTTTTTTCGTCTGCTTTTCCACGGAGCGTGTTCAGGGTGTGGAGCACCTTTTTTCAAACCAACTGGCACGATTGCAAGATGCGCGAGCCTGCCGTCGCTAGCGTCATCGAGAGGTGTGAGTCGGAGCTCAGCGTGACGTTTCCCCTGCCGCTATTGCAATTGCTGCGCGAGTCGGACGGGATCGTTGGCCCTCGTGGTGAATTCCTAATCTTTCCTGTCGAGGAGATCATCGATTGCAATGTAGACATGTGGCTCAACCAAGAGTACGAAGGCATCTACCTGCCGTTTGAAAGTCTTTTGTTCTTCGGCAGCGACGAAGCCGACAATCTGTTTGCCTATCCAATCCTGGGTGACAGACCTGACAAGAGCAAGATTTTTCGCTGGCGCCGAGACACCGACAGCAGAATGTTTTATGCCAACGGGCTCGAGCAGTTTTTTTACATGCAGTGGAAGTGTTATGAGCAAAACAACCATTTGCTCTGGGATCAAACCGCAAGCTGCAAAGACTTCGATGATTTTAGAAGCTTTTTGCCGAGCGTAACCGAGGTGGATTTCAGCCCTGATGATGCTTCGCCGGGCAGTATGAGCGGCTGAGGATGAGCGGTCTTGCTACGGCGAGATAGATGGCGGGATTGGCGTAAACGTAGTTGACGACTCGTAGTCGGTGACGGATGGAAGTGTCAGCGACGCTCCTCCGGAAAATTGACCGAAGGCATTCCTCCCAGCAAAGCCGTTCCAGAACGGGCGCGACAGAAGACTACCAGACGATGAGAAGGATTGGGATTGCGGTGTCGTGCTGTTTTGAGGATCACCAGGCGGAGGGCTTGTCCAGCTATAGCTTGCGGAATATGGAAAGTAAAATGATGGGAGTTGCGGGTTTGGTATTGAATATGGTGGCATTCCGAATGGGTTGGTGTAGGGAACGCCCCATAGTCCGCCAATCGGTGGTAGCCCATAGTCGCTGAACGGAACTCCGAAAGGTGCGAGCGCTCCAGGAAATCCGAAAGGCGCACCGCCACCGGGGAAGCCAA
>CAZISK010000685.1:0-4927 GCA_964541355.1 uncultured Candidatus Obscuribacterales bacterium | reverse complement strand
CTTTGTCATCGGCATCTCGAGGGAAGACAGCCACACCAACGGATGCTGTCACGGTACCGACACCTTCAACGACCTTCTCTCGAATTGAAGAGCAGATACGTTCTGCCACCATACGCGCCCATTTTAGATCTGTTTCCGGAAGCAGCACGACGAACTCTTCTCCGCCGAATCTTGCCACCGTGTCTACATCGCGGACGCTCTTCTTGAGCACCAAACCGATATGTTTAATAGCAGCGTCTCCAAAGTCGTGACCGAGAGTGTCGTTAATACGTTTCAAGAAATCGAGGTCTATGATGATGAACGAGAATGGGTGTCCGAATCGTTGATAACGATCGATTTCCTTGCTTAACTGCCCCTCGAAATGTCGCCTGTTGTAGAGGGTAGTCATCGGATCGGTTATTGACTCGAGCTCTACCTTTGCAAAAAGTTCTGCGTGTGAAATCACCACGGCCACTCTGTCTGCGAGGTCGAGGACCATATGCATGTCTTTCTCTGGCAGCTGTCGCACCTGCTCCTTTGCCACCATGCATAGTGACGCCTTGAAATTGCCGGCGTAGAACAACGGCACCAGAGTAGCTGATGCACCGTTGAAATGGCTTGCCACCTCTGCGGGCACCTTTTCCTGGATTTCGTCCTTCAACAAGAAAATCGTTTCGCCCTCTTTCAAGCGATCTTTGAAAGAGTTGAACAAGGCTTCTCCAAGATTCTTCGGTGCGTCGTCCTGACTTTCGAGCGGAGAGCGATTGTCGCCGTTGTTGTCCTGATTGTAGGTGTCCTCGCCCGCGACCTTGGAGCCGCGGAACATATCGGAATAATCGTCATACAGCGATGCCACACAGAGCTCCAGATCGAAGAATTCGTGAAGCGCTTCGACCAGCGTCTCCATGATCTGATCGGCACGCTTCAGGGCATTCCTGATCTCACTGGATACTCTGTTGATGAGCGCGGCTCGAGCCTGATCGGAACGGATCTGCAGAATGGCCTGGTCGGCACGGATAACGTTGGACAGGTGGCCGGCGATGGTCAAACCCAGTTCTCTGTCCTGCGGTCGAAAGTCGGGACGATCGGAGGAGCGATGCCACAACCCGATTACGCCCAGTCGTGCACCTTCCGAGGTGAGAGGCAAGACCAGTGCCATATCATGCTTGAAGAACGGATCCGGCTTGCGGCTGTACTCGATATTGATCATCTTGCCGCGACCGGAATTGAAGACCTCCACGAACGGATTTTCCTTATCGCTGAGATCAACTGCCTCAGTCACGGAATGCCTGGTCTGCGGCTCAAGCACATTCTCCTCTTTGTTGTAGAGATAGATTTCGGAATGGATGAAACCCATGTGTTTGGCGACCAACATAACTGACTTCACCAGCGAGTCTTTTGTGCTCATACCGCGAGATTCACGGAAGAGACTGGCGATCTCGTTGATGAGCTTCATCTCCTGAGCGTCCATTTCAATCTTCGATTGGTCGGCAGTTTGTTGAACAACAACAGCAAGGACCTCAGCGACCTTCTGTAGCACAACGGCATCGATCGGATTCCATTCTCGCGGTCCGCTGCATTGCTGAAGCTCCAGGAAGCCGAAGAAAGTTCCACGAGAGCGCAACTGCGCCATGAGTCTAGCCTGTACACCGCCAAGCTCGATTAAAGAAGAAAGAGTCGGAGACACCTTGTGCAGGTTGCCGTCGCGAGAGGTATTCGGAATGCTGATCACACCGACCCCTGTCTCGTCCGGGAAGCGAGACAGAAATTCAAACACCACCGCCATCGATTCGTGAGAGGTGAGCTGGTTTTGCAGGAAGCAGTTATGACCGCTCAGTGCGAACTCATTGGTTACTTTCAGGTGGTCGCCCTCGATCCGCCAGATCAGACCGCGATCGGCATGGGTGTTTAAAGCCAACATTTCGATCGCGAATTGAAGAATCGAGCTCAGATCGCTCTGGTGGCGCAGTCTTCCAATAATCTCGGAAATGATAGATTGCGCGGCAGGCGGCATGAGCGGCTGCTGTTCTACGAGCTCATCAACGGTAGCCGGCTCCAGACCTTTGCCGTCGCGAACCTCTTCTTTCTTCTCGGCGATGAGTGGTGGCGTTGGCGGTACCGGAATGCGAATCAAATCAGCCTCGGGCTGCCGGGCCTCCTTCATCGGAGTTCCTAGAGCCTGCAGGGAAGGAGCGATGATTGCCGCCTGCGTGCTTGGACCGACCGGCATGATCGCACCGGGGCTCACGCCGCCGGTTTTGCTACCCTCCAGGGCGATAGGTTGAATGCGTCCAACTAATGGATCGAAACTTCCGGGCGGTGGTGCGAAATCCGGACCACCAACCCCATGCAATGGGTCCAGTATCAAACCGGTCTGAATTGGTGCCTTCACAATCGGCCAGGCCGAACGCATTCGCTGCATGTATGGAGGCGCACTTCCGGAAGGACCGAGATTGGCTCGGGCGTCTTCCAGGCGGTTGCTCTCGGAAAGGTCGAGCTGTTGCCATTTCGGCAAGAGACGGTCGAAAGCTTGCTTGACCAGAGCCGGCTCCATCGAACCTGTGCATTGATACTTTTCTCCATCAGGCGACTCGAGCGCCTGCTGTCCGTAGACAACCAGACACAGACCATTGCTTTCAAGAAGGAAGCACCATTCGTCAGGCGGATCTAAACGGTCTTCCGAAAAAATTGAGACGCAGGTATCACGCATGAGCTCGCGAAAGCGCGGTCCGGACGGCAGAAGACGTGCAGCCGCCTGTCTGGACCAGTAGACCAGGACCGGTCTGAGCCGCTCTTCTACCGAGAGTTGCTCGACCTGTCTCAGAAATGGAAGAAAGCTTGCAGGCGGCAGAATGGACAGCGGCAATGCACCAGGTCCAGCCTGCTGCACAAGCATCATCTGCAACTGTATCCGGGGTGGCTCCACCATTAGCCTAAACTTGGTCCCCTAAGTGACTGAGAGAGTTTGATCCTGCTTGAAAATTAGATACCACCCCTCTGCGAGATCTAACCTGATGTATACAATGTGTAACCGTTACCAAGAGATGCTATATAGGCTGATTTGTTCGCCCCAAAATGGGCAATTTATTTCAATGCCGGTCGCCGCGATGGTCGTTAAAAGCCTACCCGGGCGGCATAAAGACCCGTCTCATGCTAACATTGGGCTTTTCAAAAGCGAGTCGGCTAAAGAAGCGCCCGGACGGACTGATGACATTTGAAGAGACGAAGAGAACCGGCATGGCAGAGCAGCTAGAAGAGCTCTTATCGTCCGACGTCTACATCGAGAATCTCGAATTCTGGGAGCGGGCCTGGAGCGGCGTCAAAGCGCCCTATACTCAATTACCGGATCTCGCCTATTTGACCCGTATTCCGGATACTCTCAAGCAGCGCAGCGTCAGGACGGTGCTCGACCTGGGCTGTGGGACCGGTTGGTTGTCAATTTACCTGGCCCGACATAATTTTGCCGTGACCGGACTCGACATTTCACGCCATGCCATCAAACTTGCAAAGGAATGGGCGGAGAAGGAAGACCTTGACATTCACTTCGACATCGGCGATATCGCCGACATGCCTTATCCTGACGGACTTTTCGATGCTGTCGTCGCCAACTCGATTTTCGAACATTTTCCTTTTGAAGTAGCCCGGTCAACATTGCAAAAACTCAAAACAGTTTTGGTGCCCGGTGGAACATTTATCGGCTGCTTCGACAAAGTCGGCGGCGGTCCAGGCGAGTATTTCGAGCTGCAGGACAAAACCCATGTCTACACGGACAAAGCCAGAAAAGGGATGCTCTTGCGATACTACAACGATCAGGATCTCGGGCAAATTTTCTCGGGCTGGAAGATAGATATAATTGATGAGCTCGAAAGCGGAACTAGATTCGTTGTGGCGTTTACCTAGGTAGTGCCCGATAATTTTTTGAAAGTTTCTGCAATGAGTAAAACCTGTCAATTTTCGATTTTTTGATTTTGTATGACGACGACTGTTCGGCATTAGGATTGATTGCCGCCGTCGCGCAGCTTGTTTGCGCTGCAACTCTATCGGCCAGGCTGGTTACAAGTCTGCCACCGATCTTGAGAAGCGGAAAGGAAAGATCGATTCTCGGTTTATCAGACTCGAAACTGCATGACTATCAAGCTCGGATCCATGCCTGGTTCTGCACTACAGGCAGTATCATTCCTACTATTTCTCGACCTGACCTTTCATCTCACGAATCAAGAAAGCAATCTGAAGATTGAGAAGCACTTCCTGTGAATCGATATCTACTTTGAGCTCTTCTGCGATCTGCTCGAGTCGATACCGCAAAGTGTGGCGGTGAATAAAGAGGGCACGAGCGGCGGAGTTAAGATTAGCGCCTTCGGCAAGGTAGACTTTGAGCGTGTCGACCAGGTCGCTTTCCCACTCCTCGTCATATGCCTCGAGTACGGCCAGCGTCTCTTTGTAAAATCGATCCGCTTCGGGATGATCGATAACCAGATACAACAAGCGCTTCAGACCAAGCTCGCCGTAACCGATCTGGAACTCGCGATCTCGGTGCATCATCGATCCGACGATCAGCGCTTGGCGAGCTTCTCTATATGCTTCACGCAACTCCATGAGGGTGGCGACCTGTCGTCCGGCACCAAGTTGTACACGCGCCGGTCCGTTGATCTCCTTGATCTTGGTGATCAAAACACCGGCCTCTTCTTGCCAGGTCGTCTCCGACTCCTCTCGATAGGGAACGATATATATCCGCGTTCCTTCTTCCAGTTCGACGCCGACAAAGGGCTCCTCGGGAAAGCGGGGCTGAATCGATTCATCGTCGTTCAGGAGGATGACCTGCGTGACGAAAACAAAAAATCCGTCGCAAAGATCAAAACCGAAGTGCGTTTCCAAACGCTCCATGTCGGCGGCCGAGAGGCTTCGTCCCGATACCAGATCCTTGAGCAAATTCTTCTGGACGACCGAC
>CAZISK010000684.1:0-4928 GCA_964541355.1 uncultured Candidatus Obscuribacterales bacterium | reverse complement strand
TTTCCGCTCTATTACGCGGCTGATGCCTTCAAGGGTGTCATGCTCGGCATTCCCGCCAATTACACGCTCGACGCGACCGTCCTGTTGCTCTGGTCGGCGGCCGGTTTATTATTTGCCACCATCTTGCTGAAAGTGAGGCAGGCAGAGCTTTAGCATCGCGAGCGGGTATAAAGCTATTTTGATTGCAGAAACTCGTTGTACGTTATAAAGTGAGAATAGAATCCTGACAATTTGTCAAAATCGGGTGCCCCAGATGCATTTACGCTTAACAAAGTGCAGAAAGACAGCGAGCTGCATTGTTGTTTTCGCGTTTGTCACAGCGGTCTGGATAATCGTTCCGCCTGCGCATGGCGGAATTCCCACGGGCGCTCAAGTGGTTAATCAGGTGGCGGAGCTGTTTTCGGCCTGGTCTTCAAAAGCATCGAATAAAGTCTTGCTCGACAGGGCGGCTAGTCTTATCGATTATGAGATGATGTCGGAAGCCGCACTGGGAGACTACTGGAATAAGTTGAATCCGGCCCAGAAGGTTGAGTTCGTAAAGACATTCAGATTCTTGATTGAGGAAAAGTATTACGAGCGGTGGCACAAGATTTTTCAAAAAGGTGATTTGCAATATCGCAATGAAAGCCAGAGCTCAGGCGAGCTCTTTATTAGAACCACGTTGACTGTTGGAAAAAAACAAGATGCATTGATCTGGCGATTGAAGCGCAAAGACGGGATTTATCGAGTGATCAGTCTTCAGGTCAATGAAAAGGACCTTGTTAAGCAGCTCTCCCTTCGGTTGGAGCGGCACACGAAGAAGGACAATTTCAAAAAGCTTCTGGCCTGGATGCGAGAAGAAGCGGATATAGAGGAAGAGCACAGCAATAGTTGATTCCTGCCAGGTCGTTGCTGTGCCGCACTGATTTTCGCTGTGTCAAATCGTTGCAAGCCGATCTTCTCTCAACCACCGAGCTCGACTAGGTTGAGCGCAAGGCGCTGAGCAACTCCCCCGAAAATTTAATGCTGGCCCCACGGTTTTCCCCATGGCCGCACGATTGGATCTCCTATACAGTGTGCATCGAGGGACCTCGTAATCCATCGCTCAGTGTATGTTTTGCGAGACAGGGGCACGATAAGATAGACAGAGAGATGCTTTTTCAGCTTTGCAGCATCTTTGTTGAGGAAATTTACCGATGGGTGGCGAGGGACTTGGCCCAGTCGAATTAAGAGAGGATGTACCTCCTCAACCGGATGTGGATAACCTCCACATGTACGAGGATGCGGACCCCCAGCAAGATCCCAGACCGGGCTACGATGGACGGCGTTACTGGGACCCGCGTGACCCAAGAAGCGAAGGCAATCCTCGCACCGACGTGGTCGATGGGCAGGCGCAGTGGACTGAAGTACCGATCATTGACGGTCACAAGATTCGTTTTGATCCTAGAGGAAATTTCATCGATGTAATCGGCCCGGGCAACAAGCGTCTGGCTCATGGGCAGCTTAACAGGACCGAGCCTACGCGCATCGAGGTCGCCGGTAAGGTCTTTTACGTCAATCGCGACACGATGTCGGTCGATCAATTCAGCGACAACAACAATAAGTGTGAGCGAAGCTATACAGGCGGAGCAAAAGAGCAGTTCGAGAAAGTAGGTGATGCCTTTGTCTTGACCGCTCGCATTTTTCCCGACAAGTCATACGAAAAATATGAAAACGGAAAACTGCGTGAGACCAATGTCAACGGTTTCATAACCCGATTCGATGATAACGGTCGTAGAACGGAGATTACCACTCCTCAGGGTGACAAGTATAGTTTCAAATACGGTGCCGACGGAAAGGTCGACAGCTATGAATTGTCAAAAAATGACACCACTGGAAAGCCGCAAATTGTAGAGCGTGCGAGTAAGGGGGCTGACGGCATCCTGAAAATCGAAATACGGCAGAATGACGGTACCATGAAAGTGGACGACAGTTTGACCGAGCGAAAAGATGTGGCTGTTCGAGCTGATCTCAAGCTCGACTACCTCGATAAGGATGGCTATGGAATGCCGGACGCCAACGGACGTCGCATCAAGCGAGACGACAGGACGGTGATGGCTACTGCCCGTCTGGCCGACGGCAAAGTGGTACCATATCCGGTTAATCCTATCCGCTCAATCCGCTACGATGGCACCGGGCAACAGGTCGACTATGTTTACAGCTCTGACAACGGTGGACCACAGCAGGGCGAAGGTCTCTTGAGCTATAGCGTGCGAGACAGAGCGGGCGCTCTGGTAGAATTCGGCCATCGCATTCCGGATATCCCGGGGACACAACGTCGTAACGCTACAGGTTGGTTTGAATACAGAGCCAATGCGGCCAATCCCAAGATTCCCGAGGAGCAAATTCCCAACATCACCAAGCTGCTTGCGCCGGCTGACACTTCCAAGATTAAGACACGGCAGGAACTGCAGACCGTGCAGATGGAAATGCTCAAAAATCGACAGGAGCTGTTGAGGACGAAACCGCTCCTCGATTATATGCCGCAGGGCAAAGAGACCGCCAATGCGACGGTGGATCAGCTCACAGGCAAGCACTACAACGAGTACGTCAGCGGTGAGTCCCGCGTTCGCAACGAAAGAGGCATCGAGTTCGTGTCTATCTTCGAAAAGACAAGTGGCGACACGTTCGAAACTTACCCGGACGGCAACACGCTCAGAAGAGCCTGGGACGCTGATCCGAAGCGCCACCCTCTCGACCATACAACGGTGACATTCGCAGGAACCGACGGAGTACCCCGACTGGAGCTGCACCATTCCAGGCGCGACGACTCCTTTATAGACATCAATTATACTGCCGACGGCAAGATACCAAACGAGGTAATTGTCACGCCGCCTAACAGGAAGCCGATTCGCATGGCTCCAGATCCGGACAACGCGGGTTCTTGGGTGGAGTATCGTCTGGAAGACGGCAAGGAATGGAAGCTGACCGGCCGCGCCTTCCCAATGAAAGTCGATGTGGTTACGAAGGATTCTGGGAACACCATAGGCGGTGAAGTGCTTCCGCCCGGCACAGTTATAATCAGTCAAGGCGACAAGCGCAGAGTGATTACACCTGCAGGCGAGGAGTTCGAGGGAAAAGCCGGCAGCACGCCGAAAGATATCGCACCCGACAAAGTGTTCCTGACACCTCCTTTCCCGAGGGCCCAACAACCTGACACTCCGCCACCCCAACCGAGGCGGCAGCAGGTAATACCACCTCCGGGTCCGCAACCGGACCGACGTTTGCCCGGCGTGAAGTACTAAAACCGTACCGCTACAATTTCTTTTGTAGGCGGGTACAAAAAATGTATGAACGCAGATCCACTAGTTGGGAAGATACTGAATGCTCGCTATCGCGTAGAAGAGCAATTGCATTCAGGCAGCACAAGCACAATCTATCGAGTCACCCAGATTGAATTCGTACGGCAATGTGTTGCTAAGGTTTTCAATAGGGACATCAGCTGGGATTTAACTGCCATCAAGCGTACGCAGCAGTCGGCACAAATTGCCAATTACTGCGATCATCCGATGATCGCCTCCGTGTTCGAGTTTCATAATACAACAACCAATCAGCCCTACCATATTCTGGACCTTATAAAAGGACGCAGCCTCAAAGCACATGTAGAGCATCATGGCGTACTCGATTTAGAGGTCGCTTTTCCTGTATTCATAGGACTTTGCGATGCTTTGGAATATCTGCACCAACACGGAATCGTCCATCGAGATTTGAAACCATCGCATATCATGATGACGCGTGATGCGGCAGGTAAGGTCGCTCCCATAATCATAGACTTTCTATTCTGTAAGCTTCGTGGTCAAGACGGCACCTTTAATGATGAGCTCGATCAGCCTGATGAATTGATAGGCACACCGTTGTTCATGAGCCCCGAGCAATGTTATGCCAGCGAGATCTCAGAGCGAACCGACATTTATGGTCTGGGGTGTCTGATGTACTTCGCACTGACCGGCAGGCCACCATTCAATTTTGGCGACAGTGCTGACGTGATAGAGATGCACAAATCCTCGACGCCGTGCACCGATAATCTTCCAGCGGGCTGGTCGACCATAGTCTTGACCGCAATGCAAAAGGATCCGAAGCGACGGTATCAGTCTATGCTGGAAATGAAACGGGCGATGGAATCTATCAACCTATGTTAAAGCCGATAGTCAGTGGGATTTACACTCTCATATTTGATTCGGTGCGCAGAATCATAAGCTGAAAGTGAGTGAGAAGCAAAGGTCAGTGGGAATTACCGCGCATACAATAAGTTTTGTTAGACATACAATGTTGATACATCCCGCTTGTAATCTTGATTTGAACAACCTCGGCACGTGGTGCCGAGGCCTATTCCAGGCGGAATAATAACACCCCCCCCACCCTCACGTGCGTATCGCTTGATGCGGCGCGGCGATGCAACGTGCCACCATATATGGAGGCAGTTTCTATGAACGATGGTCCATTTAGAGAAGCACAACAAATGCCTGAAAGACCGAGGCTCAGCCGGGGCGGTCAGCTCGCTGGCGAGAACGCATTTCAGGATCCCTACTTCAAACCACCGATTCGACCGATTCAACCGAATCCCGTACAACCACCCGAGCAAGGTCCGCTGAAGCCGAATCTCCCGGCACAACCAATCGATCGGGGACCGAATGTTCAGCCGCCACCCGAGCAGCCCAAGGCCCCTGCTGTAAATGCGCCTGTGGCACCGCTTTCCCGCCAGTCGGGTCCTTTTAGCGATCTGGCAAAATTGCTTGAAGACAAAGAGAAAGGTCTTGGCAAAGCAAAAGAAAGACAGACGGGAGCGCCACTGGCTAATGCATTCATTGGAGGCACCGCGGCACTTGTAACCGAACCCGCTAATATGGGACTGACGAAACTGGCAGACCGTGCGATAGGAACGACAGACTCGTCGACTCTGTCCCGGAGCA
>CAZISK010000683.1:0-4942 GCA_964541355.1 uncultured Candidatus Obscuribacterales bacterium | reverse complement strand
AGGCGATACTTTCTTTTAGGGTTGTCCTCAAGTTCGAGCTGGAAATGAACGAGGTTATGAAGAAACCGCGCCACCGGGACGCTTTGGGAGGAAGTGACTCTTCCGCCCTATATTAAGGATTTTGGAACAGGGTTGACAAATGCTCACTTTAGATTTAGTCTAAATACAGACAGAGTAAACGGAGCTAAAAGGCAAGTGTCTCTCACGGCAAAAGAGCTGCTAACAAAAAAAGGAGTCAAAATGACTTCCCAGCGGCTCGTGATAACGGAGTATTTGATGCAGACGCTCGAACACCCGACCGCTGACGAGATATTGGCTGGTGTAGCCGAAATGCTACCCGTTCCGCTTTCGCGAGCAACTGTCTACAACACGCTCAACACACTGGTTGATGCTGGGGTTATACGTGAGGTGTTAACTGAACCTGGACGCACCAGGTATGATGCCAACACGTTCGAACATCATCATTTTGTGGACGTCAAATCCGGCAAGATTATTGATATCCCGCAAGAGATGCTTCCAGACATCGAAAAGGTGTTGGGTGACAAATTCAAAGTGCACAGTTACACGGTTACCTTCTATGGCGACGTAGAAGACGACCAGAAGTAATCGCTGGCTGCACATCAGGTACTCGAGCAAAGTTGTTTGATACTTTGCACTGTCCAACGCATTCGAATATCGCTTATCGACGATAGCAAAGTCGTGTGGCTTTGCACGAACTACAACGAAAAATGAGCGGCGAAGTCCTCGACTTTACGCGAACTACAACGAAAAATGAGCGGTGAAGTCCTCGACTTTACGCGCACCACAACGAAAAATGAGCGGTGAAGTCCTCGACTTTACGCGCACTACAACGAAAAACGAGCGGCGAGGTCCTCGACTTTACGCGCACCACAACGGAAAATGAGCGGCAAAGTCTTAGGCTTTGCACACACTTCAACGGAAAATAGGTAGCGCAGTCTCTCGACTCCGCACTCAGGAAAACACAGTCGCAAAGCCGCCCGGCTTTGCATGGAGGAACACGATTATGACAAGCAAAATTCCAGGGACAAAAACTGAAGAAAATCTGCACTCTGCTTTTGCAGGCGAGTCAATGGCTAACAGAAAGTATCTATACTTTGCGAAAGTCGCTCGGCAACTGGGAAATGAGGAGATCGCGAAGCTCTTCGAAGAGACCGCGCATCAAGAGACCGGTCATGCGTTTGCTCACCTCGAGCTCATGTATCCCCCGTCAGATCTGACAGTTGAAAAACTACTCGAAGTGGCAATCGAAGGCGAACTTTACGAGACCAATCAAATGTATCCGGAGTTCGAACGAATCGCCAGAGATGAAGGGCGTCTCGATGCAGTAGAAGAGTTCAAAGATCAAGCGTTTGAATCGGCCGAACACGCCGAAGTTTTCCTGCAAGCCGCGAAAAGATTCAAAGCCCTTGGTCTGGTAGAACGATACCACGCAAACAAGTATCAGAAGGCTCTAGACAGCCTCAAGCAATCAGCGTAACCAGAGGCTTGTGACCCGCCAAAATCGGGAATGTGCGTCTATCGAAGGGCGTCAGTGCAAACAAGTATCAGAAGGTTCTGGACAGTCTCAAGCAATCAGCGTAAACGAGGCTTGTGACCCGCCAAAATCTGGAATGTGCGTCTATCGAAGGGCGTCAGTGCAAACAAGTATCAGAAGGTTCTGGACAGCCTCAAGCAATCAGCGTAAACGAGGCTTGTGACCCGGCAATACCGGGAAAGTGGACGTCTACTGAAAGGGCGCCAGGTTTCTATAGGCACCATATGTAGTGCTGTATTGACTCGTGAAGGAGAACTATCATGAACGTTAAACATCTAGATCACCTGAACATGACTGTTCGAAATCTCGATGATACCGAAGACTGGTACATGCGTGTGTTTGGTTTTGTAATTGTAGAATCCGGGCTGAGAAGCGGAATGAAGTGGGCTATTATGAAAAGCGGAGAAGCGATGTTATGTGTTTACGAGTATCCGAACCTGGCAAAGCCTGACAAAGCATCCGACCGTTGGCCGCACACCATAAATCACTTCGGCCTCCGGATCACAGACAAGGCCAAGTGGCAGGAAACTATCAACCGGGAAAAAGTACGTGTTATGTACGGCGGGGAAGTTCGCTATCCGTCTTCGACGTCATGGTATGTCATCGATCCGACTGGATACGAAATTGAAGTCGCTCTATGGGATCAAGACCAGGTGTCTTTCAGCGAGGCTTCGGTCAACTAGATGGTCATGAGCTTTTGCTCACCTGATGTACGCGATCCAGGATCAGACGAAAAGGTCTTAGGGACCGCATACGAAGACCGTTGATAGGATAGTTGGCGCAGCGAGACCAATGACGAACCCGGCACTGGGGGCGGTTGTCAAACCGCCCCTCCCCGCTTCACAGCTACGTACTTTTACCATTTACGAGCTGTTCCAGAGAACATATATTGAGGCCAGGAAAGTCAAAAGTAAGATCTATTGGGGTTTGTGACGTGAAACGTCGTGTTCTTTCAGCAATAACAACACTAATGCCATTTCTTTGTCAGGGCGCTCTAGCCAACGAGAATGCCACCTGGGAGCAGTTGTACCAGCAACAGTCCACCCAACAAAATTCCTCGCCGCAAAACTCGATGAGCTATTCTGAAGCGGCAAACGCCGATGGTTCTGGCCGGCAACAAGCGGGCTATTTTTCTACCCAGCAAGGGGCGCGGTTTGCCAATCCGTCCATGACCGGCTCCATGATGGGCTCCACGCAAGGCGATGCCAATGGGTCCAGCCTCACCAATCAGTTCGCTCCGACAGTCAATGCGGAGACGGCGATTACAGGCGCTACCGGTGGTGTCGACATCCTTGATGAGTCTCTCAAGTATCATTCTCAACTCAACGCCAGTCCCGCTCCTCAGACCTTGACTCCGAACATGCAGCCATCCATGGCAGGCGGCGTCAACTACAACCGCTTCGCACCGACCAACGCCCAGCAAAACGCCTTCCAAAATCGTGGTACCGCAGTTAATGGCATGTCGCCGCAAGGCAATGGCATGCAGGGTGGCGGTGGCCTGAACACTCAAGCAATCGGTGCCATCGGCGCGGCTGCATTGGTAGGCACCTTCCTGCAAAGCGGCGGTGTCGGCGGAATGCTCCGTTCAGTCGGTTGGGACAACAAGCGTCACGTTCGTGGTGCCGCTATAGGATATTAGTCGTTTAGAACCTGACCGAAGGCAAGATGCTAATTGCCGATGTTTTGCCAGATTCAGGATTTGCAGTGGCAGATGGCGAGTTCCAACTGTCCCGTTACAGCCGAGCCAGTATAAAATCGTCTCCGTAAGACTGATCCCAGAAGATCCCTTCTGTTGCCTTAGCTAACGCTGTCCTGTACTTAATACGCTTGCAGTCGAAGTTCTTAGCTCATGGGGAAACCAAACGAGCAGTTCATGATTCGGTCCGAAATCTCCAAGCTCAGTTGAGAGTTCGTTCCAATAGTAAGCTCCTTCTTCAAGCACGCCAAGGTAATAAAATAGGTCCTGAGGCGGAATATTTGGTAAATCAATATGGATGAAGTGAACCCTTTTGGCTGTGAGCCAGAACAGCGTGGTTATTAGATCCCTAAGTGCGTCCCAATTACGTCCGAACCAACCAGGCAAATTGAGGCTCTGAGCAAGCGCGGCCATGAGTTCATCAACACTTGTCAGAGGCGGGTATTTTGGCCACGAAATCTTCGGGGGACGTTTGGACTTACGTCGAGTAGACATAGAAGTGCGGTTCAATCATTCGAAATTCCATTACGCGATAAATTTCTTTAGTCCACATCGTCCATAGTAAACTGTGATCGATACGCACAGTTTTCATGAGGACTGGAATGCCCAAGCAAGTTTACGTCGGAATGAGCGCAGACTTCATCCACCCCGGTCACCTGAACATTATTCAGAAGGCTAGAGAGCTAGGCGAAGTAACGATAGGTCTACTGACCGATCAGGCGATCGCAAGCTACAAGCGGTTGCCGTACTTGCCGTACGATCATCGCAAAATGATCGCGGAGAATCTCAACGGCGTCGCCCGCGTCGTTCCGCAGACCACGCTCGATTACACGAATAACCTTCGCGAGTTCAAGCCGGACTATGTCGTCCATGGCGCTGATTGGCGCGAGGGACCTCAGAAGCAGACTCGAGAACGGGTGATTGAGGTCCTCAAAGAATGGGGCGGAGAGCTCGTGGAAGTGCCCTATACGGAAGGCATTTCCTCGACCGACATCAACAAGTACTTTAATCAGATAGGAACTACACCTCAGCTCCGAATGAAGCGAATGCGGCGTCTCCTCACTGCGAAGCCTATCGTGAGGGTAATAGAGGCCCATAATGGACTCACCGCGCTGATTGCCGATCGTGTGCGAATTGAGAAAAATGGCATGGTCCACGAATTCGATGGCCTTTGGCTGAGCAGTCTTACGGACTCTACTGCCAAGGCTAGGCCTGACATCGAGTGCGTCGATCTGACCTCCCGTTTGAACACACTGGCTGACATCTTAGAAGCCACCTCCAAGCCGATCATCTTTGATGGCGACTCCGGCGGTCTAGCCGAGCATTTTGTCTTCACTGTACGCTCTCTGGAGCGTCTGGGCGTCTCTGCAATTGTTATCGAAGACAAGGTTGGATTGAAACGTAACTCGCTTTTGGCAAGTACTGGTGAGGACCAGACGCAGGATACGATTGAGAATTTTTGCTACAAAATCACGATGGGCAAGAAAGCTCAAGTCACCGACGAATTCATGATAGTGGCTCGCATTGAGAGTCTCGTGCTGGGCAAGGGTGTCGACGACGCCGTCAACAGAGCGCGACATTACATCGAGGCTGGAGCGGATGCTATCGTTATCCACAGCAAAGAGAAGCAGGCCGACGAAGTTCTTGCCTTTGCCAAGTCAAACGGCATTATAGATGTTATCCCCGTTATA
>CAZISK010000682.1:0-4948 GCA_964541355.1 uncultured Candidatus Obscuribacterales bacterium | reverse complement strand
AGACCTCAGCGATCATGATGCACATGGGCGGAAACGGCGCAGGCTACACCTATCACGCGAAGCCCAGAACAGTGGCTTTGATGAGCATGGTCAAGTAGTCTCGAGGCTAATGCCAACATAAAGCAAATGGGGGCGCAATTAGCGCTCCCCTCGCTTATTGCAGCTCACTGGGAGATTCTCTCTCTCGTTTGCCAACGGTCGACCTGTTGCCTTTCGAAGAAATGGAAACGCCAGAAACGCGTAGCTACTGGGAGATTCTCTCTCGTTCGTCAACGGTCGACCTGCTGCCTTTCGAAGAAACGGAAACGCCAGAAACGCGTAGCTACGGGGAGCGCCGGCGTCTCTTAGGCTTGCCCACAGCCTTTCAGATGGTCCAGTCCTCGACAGCTAAACCAGGAATTCGTCCGAACTCTCGCAAGTTATTGGAAACAAGAATCGCTTCAACCGAAAATGCGTGCGCGCCGATCAGCATATCGAGAGGTCCGATCAGCGTACCTTGACGCCGCAAGTGTGCGCGTATGTCCCCATAGAAGTATGCCGCTCTCTCGTCGAACTCAAGGATTTGAAACGGAATCAGAGCATCATCGAGCGCCGCCTGATTGTCTTCGACTTTGGCACTGCGGGCCGCACCATATCTTAGTTCACCAACCGAGATTGCTGAAATCGCGACATCGCTTGTCGCGCACCGTTGGAGCCGAGCCAACACATCTTTTTGTTGCTTCATAATGAAAATGCAGATAGTCGTGTCCAGCATGTACATCAGTTCAGAGGTCCTCACGCTCTTGTTGCTCTATTGGCTGATCGCGTTCAGTCATAAAATCATTAGAGAATCTCTTCACAGCATCAATCAACGGTTGCCAGCTATTTTGCTTGGGGATGAGCATGATGGCATTGCCCACGCGCTTTACGTAACACTCGTCGCCCTCCAGCCGAAATTCTTTTGGCAAGCGGACTGCTTGGCTCTGGCCGTTCTTGAAAATTTTGGCCGTTTTCATAAGACGGTTAATCCTTTAGTCTATACTTATAGTATATACTCCGCGGTTTTGGAAGTCAATCCTAACAGCGGGGCCTAAGTAAATAGACCGAGACTAATCGTTCTTTTTAGTCAATTGTGACGTCAATCCTGGAAGCGAAAAGTCTCAGTCCAAAAGCATTTCTTTGAACGCAAGGTACTCCGGCGAGCGCAGACCCTGATTTAGCACATCCATTAGTTGAAGGTAGTTAGATTGAAAAAGAGCGTTGGGGTCGATCCAGAGTCCCGGAAAGACTATGGATCGATAGATGCCATCAGTACCCAGTTCAATTGCAGTCTTATCTTGTAAACAGAACCACTGAATTTGTAAAGGTCGCAAACACACGACTACGTACTCGACCACGCCCGCTAAGGCATACCGCTCTTTCTTCGAATGCAAATCAATTGAGCGTGTACTATTGGCAATTTCGGCAACAAGTTCTGGAGCGCCAACTAAGTACTCATCCGGGCTAGTCGTTGACTGACCTCCGAAGTCCGGTAGAACTCGCAGAAAGAGATCAGGCTGTACTTCGTCTTGATCTGAGAGTATTACTGAACCATTGTCTCCGACCTGCACGCCGGGAGTATTGCCTTTGTAGGCTACCAAAACCGCCGCCAAATGAGGATGGCAAACTGCGTGTGGCAACTTGAGCGGCGACGGCACGTGAACGATTCCTCCGATCAATTCCGCGCGGAATTCAGGTGGCATTGTTTCGTAGATGCGATGAAATTCGGACTGCGTCATTCGATCTCCATTCTGAAGATCTTCACGATGCGGCTGATCAGAATAGCGCTTAGACGCTGTGGACATGGCCCGAGCCTCGACTACCGTAGGCAGTATAGCGTACAGAATTAGTTTGACCAACTTCAATCATAATGAAACTGGCAAGGTCTAGTCAATTTCAAGTGGGAAACGGAAAGTCTTGCATCGACCTGGGATTGATCGGCCTTTTTTGTGGCCTTGAAAGCTTGCTTGTTTCCGTAGACTTGCGAATTAGAACTGCTACGCTCATCGTTTAATTGACAGTTGCTTGTGATTTACCCTAGCTACCAAATTGCTTCGATCTCATACTGTTTGATTTGCTCATCCATAGTTATGATGGGTAGCTTTTCTAACTGGCTCTGCACAATCAATATTCGATCGAATGGGTCTCGGTGCAGACCGGGGAGGTCGTACACATGAAGGGCGTGGCTGAAACTGATTGGTAGAGTGGAAAAGCTGTTGCTTAATAGGTGTTCTGCTATAAATTGGTCTGGTTTTGCGGGCAGCTTGAGCTTGCCAGTCTGGCATTTGATTGTTATCTCCCAGGCGCTTGCTGCGCTGACGATAGTCTCGTTGCGTCCATCTTCGATGTATTGACGCGCAACAGTCGAAAGTCTTGCATCGTCCATAATCCACCAGAGAAAGACATGCGTATCCAATAGAATACGCATTCTCAGGAGATTCCTTCGAAAGAATCTAGAATTTCATGAGAGAGTGGTGCGTTGAAATCATCAGACATGAAAATCTTTCCGGCAGCACTTCCGGCAATACGTTTCTTGACCTTCGGAACGATGGGAACTATTCGAGCAATTGGAACACCTGACTTTGCGATTATGATCTCCTCTCCTGTCATCACTCTGTGCAGGAGTCTGGAAAGATGCGTTTTGGCTTCGTGTATGTTGATCTCGACTGTCATACTTCTATTTTTTTTGGAACCCCTTTATTTTGATATTAAACTAAGTCATAGACTAAGTCAATAAATTCTGATCTGTACAGGGGCGTTTTGGCGATCTCAAGTATATGAATGTGATATCTTCGGCAGGTCCAGGAAATCCTTTGGTTGTCAATACTGTGTTGGTTATCAATTTCGGTCAGTGCAGCTGGCCGAGTTGAAGTCGATACACGCATGGGAGTCGGAGAGATGAGTAAGAAGTCTGTCAGAGGTAAAGAGTCGCATCTCAAAAGCTGGACTGCAGCGATAATGGGTTCACTATTTCTCTCTTCCGTGCAATCGGCGCAGGCAGCTGGAGACGATCGACCGAAATTCAGAGAATTCAGAGATAACAATCCCGGGATCGATCGGCAGACACTCCGTCACATGTTCCGTGAGCAGTATCGCGGTGTAGATCATTCGGGAACCGGAATAATTCCTCCGAATACCAACGTTCGCGTAGAAGCACAAAACATTCGTGCCAACGCACCTGAGCTACAAAACACACTTACGCGCCGCCTGGAAAGACATAGTGGTGTTCTGAGTAAATCCGTTCAACAACTGTCAGGCGGTCAGACTGTGACTTTAGCGAATGGCGTGAATCTTGATCTGAGTTCGACCGATCGTAATATCACGCTAGGCGAAAAGTTATTTAACAGCGTCGACTCGGTTGAAATCGAAGTGGGCGGACAGACAAAGACCTTGACCACAGGCTCGCAAGTAACGGCGGCCGAGTACGTAGCAGCCAAGCAGGTGCTGTCTGGTTTCGGGCAAACCGTGATTCTGTCGAGTGCCGGTAGCGCTACTGGTGGCAATATAGACTTGAGTGCCATCACTTGTACTGGCGACACGATGAGAGCCTCTGACCTTGTAGTGCCGGTGGAAGTCACCACACGCGGTGACTTCTCCAAGGGATCTGACTTTATTCTGTCTGGCGATTTGAGCAACTACGGTACAGTGCAGACTTTTGACGCTGACGGACAAGGAAGAGGCGGTACTATTCGAGCGGACGATATTTTTAACGCTCAAAGCGGTCAAATAATTGCTGAAAATGACTTACACCTTGCTGCCAACGGTACCCTCGCCAATCAAGGTAGCATCACTGCCAACGGTGACCTGACGCTAACGGCTTCCAACATCAATAACTCTGGCACTATTGCTTCCAGCAATGGCAACGTCAACCTGGATGCATCAACGTCGACTGTTGATTTGAACGTCAACAATGCGGGCGGTACGATTTCTGCTGGTAACGGTGCGATCAATGTCAGAGGTGCTGACTATGCTGGAACTGCGAACACCAATCTTGAGTTGAGTTGAGTTCGTCTGTCAGAGCTTCTGATCAACTCAACTCAACTCAACTCAACTCAACTCAAACAAGGAGCTCAGCGCGACAAAGCCATCGCTCTCGGTCTGGCGTGATACGTGTAGGCTCTTCGCATTGGTCGCTTTTCTAGCTGGCAGTCTATTGATGTCTGCTGTACCTGCGCATGCTGAGCGTGGGGCTAATGATAGAATCGGTTTGCGAGAACTCAGAAATGACACTATTCGTGGTGCACGATTCAACAGAAGCTTGCGACAGGAGGCTCGCGCTGCACGCTTTGCCGGACAGGGGCTGTCATCCTCGTCATTTTCGACCGTGGGCGGACTAGTTCGTCATACAACGCAGGTGCATAATTTCGCTTCAGACCGAAGTTTGAATCTCGATCTGGGGTCCAACGCCAGGAGCATTACTCTCGGTACCAATTTGTTTGGTGAGGCTACATCTGTAACTGTCGAAGTCGGCAACAAGTCGCGACAGTTAGAACCAGGGGATTCTGTTACTGCTGCAGAGTTTATTGCACTGACTCAGAAGTTTGCGACAGGAATGCAAGGGCTAACTCTCGATAATCAAGGTCGTGCAGTTTCCGGCGACGTCATGCTTGATGCGCTCCGCGATGGTAATCGCACTATCAAAGCGGATTCACTCGTAATTCCCGAAGGTGTTACTGGAATAGGTAACTTAGCGAAAAGTGGCGATTTTAGAATAACAGGAGATCTCATAAATTATGGTTCGCTTGTAGGTTTATCAAGGAAAGACGGGAGCGACAAAGCAAGAATCAGTGCCGACTCAATCACTAATTATGGCGGTGGCACCATAACCACCGCACTGTCACAGAACATGAGGCAGAACAATCCCGATGCGCTTTTGAAGGTTGATCTATTATTGAAGTCATCCACAGACCTGACGAATCACGGGTCAATT
>CAZISK010000681.1:0-4960 GCA_964541355.1 uncultured Candidatus Obscuribacterales bacterium | reverse complement strand
AGCGCAGATGCTCATCACGAAGAAGGCTCCTGTGATCCAGCTCGCCACGACCACGTGCGCAAAGCGAAACATGGCACTGGGGTTGAACACCATCGCCCAGAAGTCGGTGATGTGGGCCTTTGCGTTCAATCCCTCGCCGACGATTTCAAACCCTGCCGGAGTGTGCATCCAGCTGTTTGCCACGGTAATCCAGAAAGCGCTGAATGTCGCCCCCAGACAGACCATCAGCGTGGCGACAAAGTGCATCCTGGCGCTAACTCGGTTCCACCCGAAGAGGAGAACGGCTAAGAACCCCGACTCCAGGAAGAATGCGAAGATGCCCTCGGCAGCCAGCGCTGAGCCGAAGATATCCCCTACGTATCGCGAATACACTGCCCAGTTGGTACCGAATTCCGCTTGCATGACGATGCCGGTAGCAACGCCAAGCGAGAAATTCAGGGCGAATACCTTCACCCAGAATTTGCACATCGCTTCGTACAGCGGGTTCTTCGTCCTCAGGTAAAGCGCTTCCATTATGACCATGATCGTCCCCAACCCGATGCTGAGCGGAGGGAACAGATAATGAAACATAATGGTGAATGCGAATTGCATTCTAGCAAGTAGCTCTGTCGTTTCACTCATGAGTGCTTGAGCCCTTTCTGCCAAAGGCATGAAAGCGATCCCCTGTGCCGACGCGATGGCCAGGCGAAGGAGATTCGATCTGTCACCGCCGGCGCGGGAGGCGCCACTACTTACGGTGTCGAAGCAAGACAACAAACGGCGAGTGAAGCGCCATTCGCCTCACTCGCCGCCTCATACAAATCGAAGCGACTCGACGCGAAGTCGCCCGACCTCCATCCGTGAGAATGGAAACCGCTAACACGAACTGTTCAGCGCCCGAGACGGGCACGAACTTCGCTTTGGCAGCGCTCGAGCAACTTCTTGAACTCCGGCTTGTGGAGCTCCCAGCTCGACGAGCACGCAAGAGCCGAGTCGATTGACTTCAGGGCCCGCTCCAGGTCGTCGCGCCGAAGGTGGACCTGGTACAAACCGTAATGCGCCTCGGAGCGCAGGAATGAGTTTTCACCGGCCATGCCGAGCGCTCGACCGAGCATCCCTTCCGCCGCGTCGAGCCTGTTCTGCAGGATCAGTGACTCGGCGCGAGTGAGGAAGGTGTCAGCTTGACGTTGATTGTCGAATTCGCGATTCAGTTCAGCCCGACGCTGAGCGGCGCTGAAGATAATCGCGAAGACGGCGAGAGCCAGGACGATGCCAAGGATTGCTGTCATAGTGACCTTTTGGTTTGAGAGATGTGAGGTTCACTTCTGGTTAGAACCACTGCGCCACCTGATGTAGACGACGGCGAGGGTCGTCCAAAGAACGGCAATAATGCCGAGCAGCACTAGGGGGTTGAGCCCGGTCGTCACACCACGGGCGGTAGCGATGATCGACCACTGGATGTACAGGAACAGCACGCCGAGCTCCGCCTTGATCCAGGTCATCATCGTGCGCGTCAGCTGGAAATAGCGCGCATTCTGTTCCTGTGTCCTGCTGGACTTGGCGGATAACTGCGGGTACTTTCCCAGAGCGCTGTAGGTGATGTACAGAACCAGCATCAGAGCGGGAATGACGAGGGTCATGTACTTCGGTCCAAACCCGTCCGGTTGCCCGACCAGGTTGAAGTGGATCGGTACGATCTCAGGCAGAACGCCCCAGGACGACACTGCGATTGCCGCAGCTGCAACGATCGTCGACAAAGCGACGACCTCAAGCACCACTTTCGTGATCCTGGAAAGCATTGTGTTGCACTCCTTCACAGGCACCAGCTGTCGGATGCGGAGGGCTAACCACTCAATAGCCCTATTCACCCCACCCTTGATCGAGGGCAAGTTTCCGACATGTATTAGGCCTGGGAATACTTGGGTTATGAGCTTCTTGAAAGAAATAACAAACGATGAGTGGTACTAGACTTTAAGAATGGTGGAATCCACCAAACAAGGTATTGATATGGAAATAAGCTGAAATTCAGATCTTTGCAACGCTAGCCTATTCCCTCATTTACTTCTCCTGACTTCCAGACGAAACGACTTGCCTGATCAACATCACCACCTCTTGACATCCAGAGTTCGCACACCATTGCATCGCTAGCGCGAGTTGCTCGTCAAATGATCATCGAATGAGACTTTGCATCAGGGTCTTCAGCGATATTGACATCGACTTTTCTAAAGTTTAGCTCACAAATCCACAGTCGCCCGCTGTGGAAACAAGCATAAACCCTGGTCTTCGCAGAGCATGAAAGTAAAATCGCCGAAGGATTTTATTCGTATCTGCTTGAGACAACTTGGTTGATCGCCAACCCGCTCAACCGTTAGGAATCAGGTGTCATTCGTCATTGCCAAAGCATTTCGCAAACTCCAGGAACAAGACCAACCCCCTTAAAATCTCGCACTCAGGAGAATCCATCACAAGATGGAGAGGGTGATTGCGGCTGTTCCTCTTTACTCCCATGTGCTGCGTGGCACAAGGAGTTCGCGAGGCGCCTGGCAACGACGAGTGGGTAAATAAGGGGAAACCTGAAATGAAACGACTGACAATGACGCTGGTGTCAGCGGCACTCGGACTGGTGATCGCCTTCGGCTCGTCGAACTCTAGCGCACAGGGAACTACTCCTGCTCCCGCGAAGGGTAGGACATTCGCCGTCTCACCTGTTCCTGGTGCTACGAAAGCGTTGCCAACCGAGACGCAGAAGGCCGCAATCGAGCGGCTCCTTGCTGGTCCCGTCGAATCCTGCTCCGCTCCGAACAAGAAGGTCGTGAAGCAGGCCGGCTACCACGCCACGATCGCCGCAGTCAATGCGGCTTTCGAGGAGGAGTACCCGCTGGCGCTCAGTCCGGATTCGATCTGGGACCTGGTCGCACAGGGCTTCGCTCGCCACGTGCGGCTCAACGCCGAAGCCTACCGGAAGAGCTTCGTCGATTTCTCGGGGCAAAAGACCTTGATTGTCCAGCGCGATAACTTCGTCCTGGGCAATGCCAACAACGATTGGGTCAATGTCTTCCCGGACTTCTCCAAGCAGATCCGAGCATACATTGGCGAGACCGCACACAAATCACTTCTGGCTGAGTTCAGCACCACCAGCGCCACCGAAAAGGCAGCCTCCGAAATCGTTCTGATGGAGACTGTCGGCGCGTACTTCAAGTACGAGGTCTGGACTCGATGCGGTATTCCGCAGATCACGCTTCTGGGCACGACTGAGGACTGGGAGAAAGTCGCTCAGAAAGCCAAAGATCTGCGTAAGTTCGGTGGGCTCGACTGGTGGTTCGACGAGGTCGATCCGGTCCTCGCTCAGTTCGTCGAAGCTTCGAAAGGCAAGGTCGACCTGAAGTTCTGGCAGTCCATCTACAAGGTCAACAGCGGAAGCGGGACCCCGACCATCAATGGTCACCTGCTCAAGCTTCTGCCGTACGTGATGGATCGCAAGACCAAGGAAGTGAACGTGAAGAATCCCGTTCTCACCGGCGGAAGGATCGTTCACGAGGTTCTGCCTCAGGGTCTCTCGAGCGTTCCCTTCATCTGGGACTACTATGGGACCCGTTACGACTACCAGTTCATCGGCGGTCCGTGCGCCTTTGAGCAGGACCCCACCACGTTTGAGATCCGTCCTGTGATGGGGTGGGCTGTTCGTCCGGCTCCCAAGGTCAAGACGGACGGCGACAATTCAAACGACACGTCGAAGAACTCCGACAAGTAACGCGACGCTGCCTATAAAATGGGTATAGGGACTCAGCTCGCTCGGAATCTTATCCCACAGGGATAAATGCAACAGAATTGCTCCGGCGTTGGTTCGTTGGAGCTTAAGAGGGTCAACACGATGGACAGAAGTCGCAGAAGGTTCCTGTTAGGAGCTGGCGCAGCTTTGGCGGCAAGTGCCGAGCTATTCCTGCCCGCTCACATCAGAGCCGCTACGGAAACGAGCGGCAAAGAAGACGAACACGTGCGTCAGCTCGTGGCGACACTCCCGAAGCAACCAACCAGCGGTTGGTCGGCCACCGAGGACAACATTCTTGGTCCCTTCCACCGCAAAGGCGCGATGTTCCGCGCGAAAGTGACACCACCTCTGGAGCCGGGCCGCCTGCTCGTCGTCAGCGGCCGCGTATGGGGTCTGGATACTCGAAAGCCTCTCTCTATGGCGGTTCTCGATGTCTGGCAGGCCAACGATAAGGGCGTGTACGACAACCAGGACAGCGCCCACCCGCCCAGCATACTGGATTTCACCAATCGATCTCGGATGGTCACCGATGAGGCCGGCCGATACGAGTTCGAGACGATCCACCCAGGGCGGTACAAGATCGACGCCACCACCTGGCGTCCGGAGCACATCCACTACATGGTCAGCCACCCGGGTTACAAGACCCTGGTGACTCAGCTGTACTTCGATGGCGATCCGCACAACAAAGCGGATGAGTTCATCAAGCCATCGCTGATCATGAAGGTCAACAAGCAGACGGCTCACGGCACCACCTACGATACCGTAACCTTCGACGTCGTCCTCGAGAAGAAGTAGCGGGAACGAAGGGTTCGTTCTTCAGGAAGAAGCACGACCCGGTTCGCAAGCCGCCCTGCTGCTGCGCTCATATCCGGTCACGGACGACCGGATATGGGCCACCTTTTTCTCACCGCCGCTTATCGAGCCGCACTAATTGCGGCTCGTCGGTCTTTGCAGCCTCACTCAGAGACTATGCCTCAGCTGTGCAATTAACTGTCTGAGCATACTCGAACTGGAGAAAAACGGGCTCGTCATCCTGACCGCGCCTGTCTTTCATCTTTCATCACCACTTCTCCTAAATTATTTAGTATGTAAGCTGTGCGTCTTGCAATATCAAAAGTGAAACCATGCGCGACGTTGCAACACCTAAATTGGTGCTCACCAATATCAAAAACTCCTTACTTTCGAGTTTGAGCACGTTGCCATTTGTTGATA
>CAZISK010000680.1:0-4965 GCA_964541355.1 uncultured Candidatus Obscuribacterales bacterium | reverse complement strand
AATTAATCAAGCGGCTGAGGCGGAGAGAGAGGGCAACGACCGAGGGCTGATCCACATAATTGGAGTGCTATTCTGTCTTTAAACCTTCGGACTGTCCAAGACCATTTACATGTCGGCAAATTCCAAAAACGCAAATAAGATTGTCCTATCGTGTCCGGCTTGCGGCAAGCCCAGGCAAGAGAATTTGCGCTTCGACATGACCCAATGGCTGTTTGGCAAAGCGTGCCGCTGCGCTTCACTATTACAGTCCAATTTGCAATTAGACTTGCGATCGGACGATGGAAATCCATCTGAGGCTACCAACCAACTTCCCGAACCTGATTTTGGTGCGCGCTACGATGTACGCCAGCGCCTTGGTAGTGGTGGCATGGCGACAGTGTTTCGCGTCGAAGATCGGACGCTCAATCAACAGTTCGCGCTCAAAGCATTTCACAAACAACCCTGGTCATCGGACTCCCTTCACCGACGTGTGGAGCAAGAAGCGCGCGCACTCACGGAACTCACTCACGCCAACATCGCCAATGTGTATGGGCACGGTGAGACCGCCGACGGCATCCCATATCTAATCCTCGATTGGGTAGAGGGAAAGACGCTCGCTGAGATGATTGCTGAAGAAGGAAAACTTCCAGAAGAGCGAGCGCTCAACCTCTTCATTCAAATGGCTGAGGCATTGCAACACGCTCATTTCAAAGGCATCATCCATCGTGATCTAAAACCGAGCAATATAGTTATCAAACGCACGCAAGAAGATGATGAACAGGTCAAAGTTATAGATTTCGGCATAGCTAAGCTGATGCAATCCGACAGTAGCGATCCCTATACACGCACCGGCGAGGTCTTCGGAACCCCGCTCTACATGAGTCCAGAGCAAAGTCAGGGCGAAGTTATCGATGGACGAAGCGATATCTACTCGCTAGGCTGCGTTATGTACGAGGTGCTTACAGGTAAGCCACCGTTCGCCGATGAAAATGCGGTCAAGGTTATTCTCAAGCATTTGAAAGAACAGGCAAAACCGTTTCGCCTGGTACCAGGCGCCCAAAACATCAATCCGGATCTCGAGAGATTGGTCATGCAGTGTCTCGAGAAAACTGCTCAAAAGCGATATCAACTGATGGACGAACTGGTCCAGGATTTAGAGGCCCTCTCTCAGAAATCAAAGCGCCGATTTGCCTACGTCAATCCGAATCCGAGCTGGGTGAGACGTTATCTCGCAGCGGTAGCGGACAGTTGGATTCTGACTCTGCCTCTCGTAATCGTCTCAACGATCTTCACTTTAGCCACATCATCTCCTTCAGCCTTGCCATCCATTCTTGCCATTTTCGCCGTTTTTGCCGCCTTTCCCTTACCGCTTTATATTCAACCGGTTGCAGTAATCTCTTTTATAGGTCTCTTCTCTACCAACCAAGAATTCTCCCCACTGTTTCCAATCCTATTCTTCCTTTACCTGACCGTGCTTGTTCCGGCATATTTTGCCGGCTTCGAAAGCTCGCGCTTGAGGGCTACACCAGGCAAACTGCTTTTGGGACTTGCCGTCGTCGATCCTTTGGGAGAGCGGATTTCATTTCGACGAGCCCTGTGGCGGGTCTACTCAAAAACCTTTCACATAGGCACCATGATGTCCGACTACCCCATCAGACTGTCACTAGTTGATAAACGGAATGTTTCGGCAGTCCTGCAAAGTATGTTTTTGCCTTTGGTACAACCACGAATCGATGAAATGACTGGCACCTATGTTATCGACCGCAAGGCGCTGAGCGCCACTCACAAATTGGAACTCCATCATCCGTTGATCTTTTCAAAACTGCCGATGGAACGCATTCATTTCATTCGACAAATGTTGCTTGGTCAATGCGCCGCTGCCCTTCTGTATATCTTGATCGGTCTGGTGCTATGTCTATTACCATTTCAGACATCCAAGTCGATGATTGGAGGTGTAGCGTTTACCTTTATTACGATGACCCTGTTCACTCCACAGTTTTTCTTCTTATGGCAAATTCAGCAAGTCAGAAAAACATTGCTGGAGAAAAGAAAGCGAGAACGCCAGAAACTTGCGGCAGGCAAATTCATGCATCTTTTGAAAGAAAACGACAATGCCTGAGAATCATATTGAGAAAGAAGAGAAACATAATGGCCTTGATTTTCAGGGGACGCTCGCGCACAAGCAGAATCTGAGGCTGTCCGTTCACGATTTAGAGGAGGATTCCAGCAACGAGAGTCAGACAGAAGGCGAAATCGCGCCGTCGGCTGATCAACCAGATGTTGAATCAGGAAGCATATCAAGAACCAAACACAACTTCCCGGAGCGCTTCGAGATAGTAGGTGAATTGGGATCAGGCGGCATGTCTGTCGTCTACCAAGCAATCGACCATCAACTTGAGGAACCGTTCAACCAGGTGGCTTTGAAGGTGCTTCATGAAAGTCTGGCATCAGATCCGACGGTAGCGAAACGATTTGCTCACGAGGTTGAGGTAGTCAGCCGCCTGAACCATCCTAACATCGTAAAGATCGAAGGGGTCGGCACTACCGATAGTGGCTTACCTTTCATAGAGCTGGAGCTGGTCGAAGGAATAAGTCTGAGCGAGCTTCTCACACAACAAGAGCATCTCAGCCCCTACCACGCCTGTCGAATCGCTTATCAAATCTGCGAGGCACTCGAGCATGCTCTCAGTCATGGAGTCATTCATCGGGATGTAAAACCGAGCAACATTCTGGTCTCCAAAGCAGGTGATGAGTACATTGTCAAAGTGCTGGACTTCGGCATCGCTAAAACGCTCGAACGGGACATCGGCACCACATCCGGATTGACCAGAACAGGAGATATCTTCGGCAGTCCCGCTTACATGAGCCCGGAACAATGCACCGGTGGGAAGCTGGATACTCGCTCCGACATCTATTCTCTGGGTTGCGTGATCTACGAGATGTTGACCGGGGTCAATCCGTTCGCTGCCGACAATCCGATCAAGAGCATCCTCAAGCACGTCGAGGACAAGGCAGAACCATTCGAAATCGAGTTCTCGAAATTGAAAATTCCGAAGCCGTTGGAGAAGATCGTACTCAAATGCCTGGATAAGTCACAGGAAAAACGGTACATCAACCCGACCGAGCTGAAACGGAGATTGTCCCGCATCCTGGGGCAAGATCCGTTGCCCTGGTGGGAGTTACAGTTGAGGAAAGTGCACAGCAATCTCACGGATTTCATTATCGTTGGACTCTTTTTAGCATTCACCTATCACATGTTCCCGGAGTGGCTGCAAGTTTGTTACTGCGGTGCGGTTCTGTTCTTCTACTATGCGCTCAGCGAGTTTTCAATACATTTGAGAGGCACACCGGGAAAAGCGCTGAGCAAGTTACAAGTATGTACTCCCGACGGCAAGTCGATGAGCATTGCTCAAAGTTGCTACCGTGTCGCCTGCCTTACGCCGATTGTGATCTTGTTTGCAGTTTCCTGCAATTGCATTGAATCTCTTTCGATCCTGGAACTTACAAAAGGATTCGAACCCTTCGCCATGCTGGCACTCTTCATAGGTGCGTTTACTCTATTCGATAAGCTCTGCGGTCGTCGCATAACCAGGCGAGCGACTGTGCTCACGCCGATGAAGAACTCTCGCCTGATGGAGTTCCAACTAGATAAGAATCGAAAAATAGCGGGGATGTTAGCGCTATGCGCGATCCCGCTTTGCCTAGGACTGTCCAAGATCGGTCAAGATCTGGAAACACGAGTGAACAACGATCCGAGCATCCAATGGGAAAACGTGCTCTATGCAACAAAAGATGTTCCGGAAGGGACGAAAATTCCTGCCGACGGTGTAGCGGTCAAACGAGTGCTCCTGAGAAAAAAACCGAACGGCGCAGTCGAGCAGGAAAATGATGCCGTCGGAAAGATTGCCAAATATGGCGTCTCAGCCGGTCAGATCATCACGAGTCAAGACTTAGAGCAAACAACCAAGCCCTGATCGTTTAATACATTCTGCCCCTACCAGTAGCATCAACTATCCCCACTTGTTCAATCGATCCTGGATGAGTGCTATCGTGGATGGTGCATAGAGTTTAAACACCAGAAGCTTCTTAGGATTCGCTATTTTCGCGACGGTGTCTTCGCTGGGCGTATCGCACAGAATTAGATCCGAGTGGTTGACCATATAATTCAACTCTTTCTCATCGCAGAGAAGCACGGATCTTACTGCAATTTCCTCGCCTCTGTGGGCTGCGACAAGCTTGGTCGCCATGGTCATCAAGGTTTGACTGACCGAGACGAGAAGGACCAGGCTTCCGGCTCTTAGCTCCACAACCTTTTCCAACTCCAAGCGCGCCGGCTCGATATTGCATGGAACAAGGCGAGTCCGATCCTTCACTTTGTCTTGAAACGAGAAAAGATGATAGAGGCTTGTGATGATCAGCGCATCGTCGAGCAATGTCGAATCGCCTAAAATCTGTTGGACGGTATTAGCCTCCACCGGCAATGAGAAGTGGGGCTTCAACTCTTTGAGCAAAATCGGGTGAAAGTCTTCGTTGCGATCTACGGCTAAAATCCGACGAACAGCTTTGCGCTGTTTCAGTTTTTCAAAGGCTTTCACTACGTCGGCCGCTGCGTATCCCGAATCGGATGCCCGGGCGAGGAAATCGTTGATCATGGTGTCGAGGCTAACCCTGGTGCTCTCGGTCTCCTGGCGAGAGCTCACGCTGGCGACGCGAACACCGCTTCCCTGCCGGATTTCAAGCAAGCCCACGTCGGCAAGATGGTTGTACGCTGCCGTGACGGTGCTGTAGTGAATTCCCAGTCTACCCGCCAGCGCTCGTATACTAGGCAGCTTCTCTCGGCTGGCGAGCATCCCCGATGCTATTTGCAAGGATACTTGCTCTACCAGTTGATCGCGCACCGGAACCGAGCTGTCTTTATTGATGGTAATTTTCACAAGCTGCCCCAATCTTGTTTCGACTGCAGAGTCAGGTTACCAGATATTGGTA
>CAZISK010000679.1:0-4966 GCA_964541355.1 uncultured Candidatus Obscuribacterales bacterium | reverse complement strand
TGGTCGTTCTTGTGGTAAGGTCGTGAACGCGTAAATGAGATCTTCTCTTCGTCGCAGTAATTGAACAGTTCATGATTGATGAACTCTGAGCCATTATCGGTGTCCAGCCCAAGCAGCGGCAATGGACCGCTTTCTTCGCCTGCACAACACGGCCGAAGCCGTCAAACAGAAAGTCGAAAAGTCTGCCAGCGTTTTGGATGTCAGCGGTTTCGACGGCTCTCTGCCGATGTTTCTAACCGAATATCAAGTTGATGTAATTGATCCGATCACAACTGGTGGTACCGGCCATAGTATTGCTGCTGAATCATATGATGTGGTGGTATCCATTGATGCTCTTGAGCACGTGCCGCCAATTGAGCGTCAATCATTTTCGCAAGAATTAGGCAAAGCAGCCCGTCAGCATCTATTTATCAACTTTCCCGGAAGGCACACAACCACTGCCCAGGAATTGATTTTCGAGTTAACTGGTAACCCGTTGGTGAAGGAGCATGTGCATTGGCAGCTTCCAGACATTGAGGAGGTTAGGGAATGGGTGCAAGAGTCTGGTTTTCGAGTTGAGACCAGGCAGCATACAAGCCTAGCACAGTGGATTTCGCAGTATCTCCTTCAAACAATGGCACCGGATGCAGCCGCGAAGGCAAATCGTCATCTATTGCAGTATCATCTCGAAGACCAAGGCGGAAAGCCGCTGTATGATTTGATCATTGGACAGAAAATTGGGTAGTCCGAATGAAACCTGAAATGGAATCTTATATCTAACGTGCCGAAAACTCTTTAATTACTTGCCCATAGCGCTTGCCTACGGCACCACAAACTATGTCGCAAAGCTCATAGATGGTTTCATCGCCAATGCTGTAATAAACAAAGAGTCCTTGTCGGCGCTTTTGAACTATTCCTTGCTCCGCCAAAACTGACAGGTGTTTGCTGACGTTTGCCTGACTCATGGCTGTTAGCTCGCATAGTTCTTGGACAGAACGCTCACCATTGAAGAGGTTCTGCAAAATTTGCAGTCTCGAAGCATCGGAAAGCGCTCTAAACCGTGCGGCTACTATTTCGAGCGCCGGTCTTGTCAATAGAGCCTTTTTGCCTTTCATGCCACTGAACCCCACTGGGACCACAGTTCCAGTCTACAACCACTTGACTGATTCCACAATCATTCTTACGATTGATTCGTTATATAACTAATTGGTGATATAGTCGAGTATATACCGGATGAGGACCCTTCAAATGTCAGATCAGTCAAATTCCACAATTTGCCCACAAGTCGCAGCCGCTGACGTAGCCGTTCAGACCGGCCTGGTGCTCGTTGATGTTCGCAGCCCCATAGAATTCGAAACAGAGCATATTGCAGGCTCAATAAACGTACCACTTGAGACCCTTGATTCGCGCTGCGATGAGGTATCACGAGACGGCCAGCTTGTGGTCATCTGCCGTAGCGGCAAGCGTGCCGAGCGGGGGGCTTATACCCTTATGGGCCGAGGCTTTCAGCCCAAAGTTTTAGAGGGCGGAATGGTCGCCTGGAGAAAGGCTGGATTGCCAATAAAGGAAGGGAGGAAGAGGCTTCCTATCGAACGTCAGATCCAGCTAATTGTAGGTACTGGTGTGTTGACCGGCGTATTGCTGGGAGTGTTTGTTAGCCCCTGGTTCCTGGTCATTCCTGGATTTTTCGGGGCTGGCCTGACCTTTGCCGGATTGTCTGGGACTTGCGCATTAGGCATTCTCCTGGGGAAAGCCCCCTGGAACAAGCTTGAATCGCCTTCAGGGCAATCGCAAAGCGGCAAATCTAGTTGTTGCTCTTAATTAGAGGAGATAGTTTTGCTGCGGATGCCTATTAGAAAGGCAATCGGCACTTCGCTTTTGGTGATTGGGATCAACAGCATGGTTGGTGCAATTTCCTACGCTTCCAGGTTGAGTCTGAATCTTTCAATTCTACCTTTTGCCATCGCTACGCTGGCGGCAGCGCCTGTAGCTGGACGACTTGCTCATTACATTCCGCAAGAAAAACTCAAGTTCAGTTTTGCAGTTTCCCTTCTTGCCCTGTCGGCATGGATGCTGACAAAACAAGTTTTCCATTAGTCGCAGGAGGTCACCAATGTTTATCAAACAGTTTTATCTCGGATGCCTGGCAGATGGCTCTTATCTGATCGGCTCAAGTGGAGAAGCCGCTGTCATCGACCCACAACGCGATGTCGATCAATATATCGAGGAAGCAAGCAGAGAAGGACTCTCTATTAAATACATCATTGAGACTCACCTTCATGCTGATTTGTGAGCGGACACAGAGAGCTGGCAGAAAAAACTGGTGCCGCGATTGTTTTTGGAGCTAAAGCCGGAGCTCCATTTCCGCATATAGCCGCCAAAGACGGAGATATTTTGAAGGTGGGTTCGACCGCACCCGTGTTGGCAAGATAAACAGTGAGCAGAAGGTGAGTGCTTGTATGAACGAATCGACAAAAGTGTTAAAAGGAAAAGGAGGGCAAAGCCCCATGGACAGTATGATCTGGTTCTTCGGAATTGTTTTGTTCTATTTCGCGCTGCAACTCTGGATACTGCCGAAACTCGGCATACCTACTTGAATGTCGCGAAGCTGCTCGGTCGAGCAGAAGTCAAAACCAGTACAACAAGTGAAACGAGAAGGTTTTAACCATGGCGAACAAGGCGAAAGCAAATAAATTTATCTATTTGATGCTCGTTTGCGCAGTGATATGGCCGTGCATGGCTTTGCCTGTCCTGGCTGATGATTGCTCAACAAACACTGTTCCGGTATCGACGCCTATAGGATCGCGCTGCACAGAAGATCCGTCGTGCGTTATTGTCGGCGAGACACATATGCTTGAATGGAAAAGCCCATCGCCAGCTAAGATCGTTGTCGTCTGTATCCATGGACTGGGTCTATGCGCGAGAGCTTACAAGCCCCTGGGCAAAGAACTCTCTGCTAATGGAATTGATGGCTTCGGCGTTAACGTGCGTGGCTTCGGTCCAGACAGAGGCAAGCCGGAGCGCGCGAAATTAGATTGCGTACAGACGGTAAACGACATAACCGAGCTGCTTAGCAACATCCATAAAGAGCAGCCAGACTACAAAGTTTTTCTGGTGGGTGAATCTATGGGTGGCGCTCTGGCTATAAGAATCGCCGCTGAAAATCCAACGCTAGTCGATGGTGTCATTTGCTCTGCGCCTGCGTGGAAGTTACTTAAGATGCGCCAAACGACGGTGAAAGGAGTCTTTGAATTGTTCTTGTTTTCGGGAAATCATCCCGGTCCTGCCGGTCGAGCAGTCATACACCAGGCAACCACTGATCCTGAGCTTACCGCGCACTGGCTCACAGATCCATCCCACAAGTTGAAGTTATCTTTAAAAGAAGCAACTTCTTTTCTCAGCTTTATCTCCAAAACAGACACCTATGCCAAGCGGCTGACGAAGCCGGTATTGGTTGTGCAAGGACTCGACGATCACCTGGTATCACCTAAAGCTGTTGCCGCACTCTTCAGAGACATTCCTTCGGAACAGAAGACGTTTCTCATTGATGTGACAGGCGAGCATCTTGTTCTTGAAGAAGGAAGATCCTCGCCTCCGCTGGAAGAGAAACTGATCGCCTGGATGAAGGCTGACTCCACTTCTCAATCCGGACCAGCAGTGATCGAAGTCGTAAACAATAAAACGCTTTCGCCTAAAGAGAAACGACGCCTTTCAACGCTGCGCCATGTGGCCAGAGAAAAGTACGCAGTAAAGTGGGCTGGCGCCTTACGAAATGTCCATCAGGGATTGGATTTCTCTGCCAAGATTGATCTCGCACCGTTGGCTGATCTTCCGCACATATATGCCGTCGGACCATTGGAGGAGCTTAGAGGAGAAGTGACGATCTGGAACGGCAAACCACTGATTTCACACATCGTCAACCAACAGTTGCAAGTCGACAATAGCTTCTCAGGAAAGGCATCCTTTCTCGTATATGGGCAAGCGCGAGCCTGGAAGAAAACGAAGATTGCCATCCCACTAAACCTGGCTGAAATTGATGATGTCATAAAACAGGAAGCAACCAAATATGGTATCAATACCGAACAGCCATTCCCGTTTCTGATCGAAGGCACGGCGAGGAAGGCTCAATATCATGTGATGAATCGAACGGATTCGACACCATCCACTACCGGTCCATCCACGCATGAAAAAGCTAAGGTCCACTTTACGATCACTGACAGACCGGTCCAATTGCTCGGTTTTTACTCTGAGCACCATCAGGGCATCTTCACTCACCATAGTAGCTTTGTGCACATGCACATAAAGACGCAAGACAACAAAGCTGCCGGGCACCTGGAAGACTTGCAGCTGGAGCAAGGCGCGCTGTTGCTGTTGCCGAAGGGATATGAGTCAACAAGAAATCGGAGAGAGAAGCCGACGAATCAGTCCAGCAGCCATGATGATCTAGGTCGGAGCTTGATGCGATGATGAGGATTAGTAAATGCGAAAAGGGAAGACTTTGAACGTAACCAAAAACACGGTCTGTGCCGTAGTTCTCGCCGGACTGACGCTTATGAAATAGCAATCAATGCAAAGGATCGTCATATTTAGCGGCCGCCATCAAATGTGGTGCAAATGCGATTGTGACGACGAACCTCGGCGACTTTCCTGAGGCGGAATTATCGAAGTACAACATCGTTGCTATTCACCAGGACGATTTCGTGCTGGATCAAATCGGGCTCACTGCTGGCAGCGCGCGCATTGTCGCAACTGCTATCGTTGCTCACAAAAAGAGCTTGCGAAAATCCCGCACGAACTGGAAACAATATTTCGAAGTCATGGAGAAGCCGGCAGTTGGATTGCAGAAGACCTTCGCTGAGGTATCGAGTGGTAGCTTTAGAAGCTTGACAAGGTTTGGTACGAAAGAGGTATTCCGTAGAAATCAGTTTAAAGTTTCTTTCCAAAACTTACTGGGATTACCTCAGGCATAGGCGCACAGCATGCGGAG
>CAZISK010000678.1:0-4975 GCA_964541355.1 uncultured Candidatus Obscuribacterales bacterium | reverse complement strand
AAGAAATTGGATCAATATTTCTCGAGCGTGGCGGTTTTCCCGAAGCTACAACCGCTGTTACCATAATCAGGCGTAAGGGAAATCGGGCACTCAGACTGAGGTTCGGTCGATCGGAAACGGACACAACATCAGCACAATCATGTGTTATCTCTATCGCCGTAGACCATTCCTAGTTAGCTTGGACGCGACTCCTTGCAAATCGTATTCATACAATTAATGAAAGACGCCAACGACCTAAAACTATTCCAGGAATTCAAAGCGCCGCTAATCAATATTATCGGTATGACGGATCTATCGAATCAGAGCGATCTTGCAGAGGAGCAGAACACATTTGTTCGCAACATAGAAGAGTCAGCCAACTCGCTACTCGGTTTCAATTATGTAAATCTAACCAGCCGTCAAATCATGCAGCGCATGGCATCTTCCGCACTTTCTCAAAGATTCCTGTAAAACGCATTCGACTCAAATAATGATGCAGATCGTCGCACCTGATAACCTAGGTCCTGTTTACATCACCGTGTTTGAGCAGTGAAGCAGCAATCATCATTTTCCGGATCCCAACGCCCGAGCGCAATTGCGCGTTCGACTCGCCTGGTTGCACTAGCGCTGATCGCGATTATCTCGGTTTCAGCGCCGATTCAGACTGGCTTCGCACTGGATCTGCCGCCCGAGAGTATCAAAACGCTTCCATTAGCCAAGGAAGAGTCGGTATCAACCTATGTTCCGTCGGAAGCGGCTCCGGAGGAAGGTCTGGCAGTCAACATCATCTATCCTCAACAACCCCGATACAAAGATGGCGCGCCTGTCGCGGTCGTGGTGCCCGGTGGGCACGGTCCGAGCGGATTGAGATTTACCATGCACGCGGCTCAAGCAGGCTTCGTTGAAGTACGCTTCGCCTTTCCTGGCGGCGGCTTGAAGCAGTTTCACTCAGGTGGGTCGTGGGATGAGCGCGGTGTAGAGTCACAGAAAGCGTTGCGAGATGTGCTTCTCTTCGCCCATGGAGAGAAAGCCGATAAGAATGGTAAACACATAAGCGAGCTCGTTCCCACGACGGTCGATACAAACAATGTAGGTGCGGTCGGCTGGGAGAATGGTGGTAGCACTCTCATCATCACACTGGCTAAGTTCCCACTAGATCTGGGGTTTACGAAGTGGATAACCTTCTGCGAAAGCCCAATAGGGTCGCTGTTGAGTCCGTCCGTTCTTGGTACGAGGAAGGACTTGATCCTTAATCGCCACTATCGGCAAGGCAGCGCCGCTACAGGAAATTGTATGATCGACTTTCGGAAATTGGCGTGGCAACCTGATGTATACAGGAATAAGTCAGAGCACCTGAGCCTTGGTAGAGAGCCGTCAAAAGGCGTATTGTTCTTCGACGAAAACGGAAACAAAGTCTGGGAAGAGTCGGTAGAATTCGCTCTGGCTCACGCTTCAGAGCCAGGTGGAACAAGAAAGTACTACGCCCCGGAAGTCACTGCGGCAATGCTGCGGTTGCAAACGTTTCCGAAAAGACGCTGGCCACGCGGTGTAGCGACGTTGAAAGAGTCGGAGCACTTTTTCCAAGAGCGGGACGCGACCTTGTTTGTCAAACAGATCCCGCTCCAATACCCGGATTTATTGGTTATGATCTATGGGTCCAAGATCGATCAAGAGCAAAGTCAGCCGGATCATCCGCATATTTCCTTGAATTACAATCTCTGGCACGCGAGTAAACCCAAGTGGCTGCGCCTTAACCCCGACCCGGTCTACGTTGGACACGTCGCCGACATGAACGCGATGAACTTCGTCAACAACAGGCCGAACGCGCCAATTGACAATTCCACAATAGAAGCGCACCTGGAGCCGGAAGGTTTCATTCCGGATTACATTTACATGCAAGCAGCCATCGCAGAACTGGCCGATCGCGCCAAGAAAGACTACCTCAAGACGCCGATCACGACAGTTCTCTACAACTATATGAACGACGAAATGAAAAAATACAAACGAGAACTGGCGCAAAAACAAGCCGCACAACAACGGCAGTAGACAACAAGTAGTACTAACACGAAAGGCACTCCCTGTGCGCCAATCACGGCTTTTATATGCAGGCAGGATGCCGGCATCGATCGCCCGAAGAGTAGCGAATAGAGCCGATTAGTACGGATCTAGCGAAAAGCGGACATCAGCTCATCCAGTTGGTGAGCCATTCTCCACCTTATCATCCGCTTCGGCCGCTGCCTTCGCAGGCGAAGTTGCGCTACGCTGTATCGGTCGCTTCTGTCCTTTCGAGTCCTTCTCGGTCTCTTCAATGCCCGCAACAACTTGCTCCTGGGCGTCAGTCAACGCTTTCTTGAAATTGCCAATACCCTGCCCGAGCGCACGTCCAATTTCCGGAAACTTCTTTGGTCCAAACAACAAGAGCGCTGCCGCTGCCACGATTCCCCATTCGACTGGGCTGCTTAACATACTTATTTCCTCTAAGAGTTTGGGGGCAATTGAGGCTGGTTTCCAACTCCTTCAAAGATGCTCTTGTCTGGCGGGTCGTTCTCAGGTGCGAACAACAAAATGGTTACCGCTATCAGAATTCCAGGGTCAAGTGGGTTGGTTAACATCTTCCTTTTGGGATAGAGTTTGGTCCAAAACAACAATTGCTTCACTACTGATCGTAACACAACCTGCCCGCTAACCCATAATCTCAGCCGGGCCGCCGTTAAGCAGCTGTCGCAGAAGGCGCTTCGTCGCCTTTCGTCCCTCTAATCTCCGCCAGTATCTGGAATGAGATAAACAGCCAATAAGCCGTCAAACCAATAGCAAGAAGGATGTTGCCGCAATCATTCTTAGTGGCCAATTCCACCGGAATCAGCACGGCACGCACATCCGTATAAGCAAGTAGCAAAACCGTAGCAATGCGCATCGTTGCTACTCGCGATTCCTTCACTTGCGGTAAACCAAGCATGATGATGGAGAACGGCAACAGCAATAGCGTCAGGTCATAAATTCGCAAGTACGGAGCCCATATTGGAAAACCGGTCAGCGCACTCACTACCATCAGATCAAGCTTACACCTGCTCGACAAGCGGCTTTTGCTAATCTTCCATAAGACAAAAGTTTCCGCCAACAGAACGCTGAAAATTATTGAGTAGCCGATGATACGAATCATCGGGCCAGGCAAAGTCCTGACTTGAAACGCAACTGCCATCGGCAAAGACGAAATTAAATAGAATCGTTCTTCGTATCCGGCAAAACCGGAATAAACATAGTCGGTCGTCGCGTGAAGCCGGTCGAGCCACTGTGAAAAACCGTCGAGACCAAAGATCGAAAGAGCCAACAAAATATTCGGTACCATCACAACCAGGGCGCCAAGCGCGAAACGAATGATACCGGTCTTCATGAGGAAAGAGGATGAATGCGTCTGACTCAGCGCACCGACGACTGCAATCTGCGCCGGCGACAGCAAAAACTGCGGTTTTAGCCCCAAAATTCCAAACATAAGTCCAGCGAGAAATCTTTTGCCACGAATGAGCGAGTAATATGCAATCGTCATTGGTAAAAGCCCAATGAGGATTCCAGGCTGACCCACAGCAATACACATCGAGGCCGGCAAGAACGTGAACGAAATAAGCAAACCCTTCAATACAACCTTGACCCGCTCTGTGTTTTCCACTGTGAGAGAAAACACGACAGTGAATAATGCAAGCAAGATTATCAGGACAATCAAGAAGATAAAGAACGACGTTGATAGTGGAATTGTGGACAACGGTACGCACAGGACCGCCAGATTGGGTGGATACCAGAAGTACTGCAGCATCGTCTCGTTAAATGAGCCGTCGGAGACTTTTGAATAGACATCGCCGATCCGACCATTCTGAATCTTTTCACCGACGAGCCAGAAGATCCTGAAGTCGGGAATGGTCTGTGTGACTATGTTGCGATAGATCATGTGGAAGAACGCCGCGACCACAAACAGACAGGTCACAGAGCCCACGCACACCAATATTGCTTTGCCCAGCGCCCGAACAGTCATTGAGTAGTTCTGCCTGCCTGTAGATAGAGTAGGGATATCTTACCAAAACGTGCGAAAGCCTCTCCGTTAACGGCGTGGAAGGATAGCACCGCCGGCGGCGGCTGATTCGGTGGCGACAAATTCGAGTATTGCTTTTTCGATAGCAGGCGTGCTATACATACGTATGGTACCGACAATAACGCTCCAGGGCGGACGCGCCCAAAGTAGCCTGTGGAGAGGACCAGAAGTAATTCTGGCGAACTCTATGAAGCAACAACCCACCGTATGAGCGGTCCGCTAAGTCGGAATCGCCTTCCTTCAGGAAGGCGTGGACGTCAAAGGCACAAGAGTACGACCACTTCACGACGTTTTCGATTAAACTTATGGCATGGCTCAATTCAACATAGTCTCTAACTTTTCTCCGGCAGGAGATCAACCTCAAGCCATCAAGCTTCTGAGTGAGGGTGTTGAGAAGAACCTTCACCATCAGACTCTTCTTGGCGTGACCGGCTCCGGCAAGACAATGACGATGGCACATGTCATCAAAGAGACGCAGAAGCCGGCCCTGATTCTTGCCCACAACAAGACACTGGCGGCGCAGCTCTGCAACGAGATGCGAGAGTTCTTTCCACATAATGCGGTCGAGTACTTCATCAGCTACTACGACTATTATCAACCCGAATCATACATACCTTCAACCGATACCTTTATCGAGAAAGAAGCCAGTATTAACGATGAGATCGACCGGTTGAGACACTCGACGACTCGATCGTTGTGGGAGCGCGAAGATGTCATAGTGGTGGCATCCGTAAGCTGCATATACGGACTTGGTGTTCCAGAGCGTTATCTATCGGCAGCGCTCGAGGTTAAGCTCGGCGACGAGATCGATCGGCATGCCTTCCTCAAAGACCTGGTTCACATCTATTACGAGCGCAATGACATGGTGGTGGAGCGCGCCCGATTTCGTGCTCGCGGCGACGTAATTGAGGTTTA
>CAZISK010000677.1:0-4988 GCA_964541355.1 uncultured Candidatus Obscuribacterales bacterium | reverse complement strand
AAGCTGTTCGGCCAAACGACAAACCTCATAAAAGGCATGGTGCAACGAGGTTTGTGTGTAGTCAATCAGATTGATCGATACCTGCGCCCTTTTGAACTCCTCGACATGCCAACCGACTGCCCGACAGGCTTTCAAGGTACCAGCCACAGTCAGGCTCGTGCCGGCGGAGTCTTTTACTATTGCGCCATTGCTGTCGCGTTGAGCTCTTCCCGATTCACGTATGGTACTGGCGATCTCGGCTGCCAGCTTTTTCGAGCTGGAATTGAGATTGACATTGTAAGCGATCAAAAACTGCCTGGCACCAATGACGGTGGCACCCGATTTGGCATTGAACGCAAAAGGGCCGAAGTCAGGCTTGAAAGATTGCGACTGCATCTTGAGCGGAAGCCCTTCATACTGCCCTTTGCGAATATTGGCCAGATTGCCGCGCTCTGGGCTGCGAGCAGCCTCGGCATAAAGATAAACCGGTATGCCCAACTCATTACCTACTCGTTGGCCGAGCCTCTCCGCCAGCCTCACGCATTCATCCATGGTAATGTTGGCAATCGGCACCAGAGGGCAGACATCGGTCGCACCAATTCTGGCGTGTTCGCCTTTGTGCAAACTCATATCAATCACGTTCGCCGCTTGCTGGATACCGCGGAACGCCCCCTCGATGACGGCTTCCGGCGGACCGACAAATGTAATCACGGTTCTGTTGGTGCTAAAACCGGAGTCGACATGTAGCAAGCTCACATCGGCGACATTCGATATCGCATCTGCGATCGCCTGGATCTTCGCTTTGTCCTGACCTTCACTAAAATTCGGCACGCACTCTACAAGTTGCATGACTTCCTCTCACCAGAGTCGCTAAATTTTACCAAAACGTGACGGTAGATTCCGTCAAGCGCCGTCCAAATAGCGCAGAGGGCGGCTGAAGACGGCTTGCACGTCCCAGAGGGCGGCGCGCGCGTTCAACCACCAGACAGATATCCTGCAATTATCCACAATCTGCGCGTCAGGTGAAGTTGTTTATTTTGATTTGCTCATAAGGAATTTGACTACCTCGCTAGTAGCATCGATACCTTTGCTGGGATTGCCGTCGATACTGTGATTCGTGCCAGGCCATCCGTGTCCGGCACCAGCCATAGTGATCAATTTTACCTCTTTGCCGTTCTGTTGATTACGGTAGATCTCCGTGATGTTGTCGCCGACCTTCTCTCGCGAAGCGAGCATATCGGCACCGTTGGCTTGACACCAGTACTTCTTGCCTTCCTCGACCGACTTCATGCGCGGGAACAATGGTGTGAACGCTCGACCGTTATAAGGTACAAGCTTGTCTTTTGTACCGTGCATCATCAAGACCGGCATGCCCTCTACCGGCTTGGGCAGCCCCGGATTCTGGCATCCGCCCACCACCGCCAGCGCCGCGATGCGGTCGGAAAACTTCGCCGCGATCTCATGGGCAAGCATGCCACCATTCGAGTATCCGGCGACGTAGCAACGCTTCCTATCGACGTTGAGCTGTCCTTCCACCGTATCCATCATAGCTTTGGCAAACGCCACTTCATCCACGCGATACGACGGGCTGTTGTTCAGATTCCATTGTCGCAATTGATTAGGAAGCCAGCCTTCGGCATTGGGATAGACGACTACGAATTTATCTCGGTCGGCAGCCTCATTCATATTGGTGTACTTGGCAAGCTCCTCGGCGTTGCCCGTAAAATAATGATAGAAATAAACAACTGGAAGCTGTTTTTTCCCATCATAACCAGGGGGAATGTGAACAGTATAATCACGCTTGACACCACCTATGGTGAGTGACAGGTTGTGATCGCCGGGCTCTCGAGGCAGATCTTTCAAGTTGGCTCTTTGATGATCTCTGTAAGTCTCCAGATCTTTCTGGGTCACGCCTTTCGTGTCTTTATAGCCCCATTCGTCTTTATGCGAACGTTGAACAAGCTCTAGAGAATGATCCAGCTCGCGCATGGCTTTCTCTATGCCGGGGTCAAGACCTTTATTCCATCCCAGAGTCGAAAAACGCTGAATTTCATTTCTCGTCACATATCCGTTGTTGTCCAGATCAAGAGCCTTGAGATTAGCGTTGCCAAACTGCACGAGCAAGTCAGGAACAAACTTCGCATCAAGTCGCTCAACTTGCGGACGCGAGTAATAATTGCTTGTCGCAAGAGACTCAGGCAAACCAGGCAGCTGATTTTTGGCAGCAAAACCGCTTACATCCTTAGTGTGAATCTTGCTTTCCCACAACTTTTCATCGTTCGAGCATTTAGAAATCTCTTTGCGGTTGTTCAACATGTAGGTGAGCAGATCTCGCTCCTGCTCTGAAAACACGCGACCCTTGATGGCAGTCTTCAATTCGGCATCCGACATGTATCCATCACGACTGGTATCAACCCGCCTGAAGTTTTCAGCCTTACCGAATACCTGTTCGATAGCTCCAGCCTTCAAAGCCTTCTCCATCTGCGCGTTCATTTTCGTCTCGAACGCCGGCATATCTTTCTTGGAAATCGCGGTGTCCCGCCCCCAGTCGTTGTAAGACTCTGCGATACCTTTGAAGTTGGCACGTATGTATTTGATCATCTGAAGATCTAAGGCGTTCAACGAGCGGTTGTACAAAGGCGACTCGTCTATCTTTTTCAACTCTTGATCTTCTATAACGCCATCGCCGTCGAGATCGAGCTTGTCGAAGTTGGCAGCAGCGAAGGCCCGAGCCAGAGACGGCAACTTGCCGCTCTTATGCAATTCGCCGGTCACCTCACAAAGCAACTTGTTGGCGGCATCAGCATCGCGTCCCTTGCCTATCTCATCGGATACTTGACGAAAAGCGGCATTGATGTCGCCTCCATCCAGTGCTTGTTCAATTGTTTTGACGAACTGATTTTGTTCTCGGCTCATGAAAAAATCCCCGGTCCTTTCGGTGAGCGGAACCTCGGCTTATCTGACTGTATACGCAGAGCGCGATTTTGCCGACACCCCCGACGATTTAATTTCTCAGTACAGGTGGGGGAATTACTCGGTAAGTCCATCAATATCTCAAAAACTATTTTTTTCAACTACTGATAGTGCGGAAACTGGTGATTATTTCTTCGTTTCAGCTCATCTTGCCAAGAGGAATATTTATCTGCATGGATGCGAGAATTCTCGCAATGGCAAAAATTCTATTAGTCGAAGATGACCTGACTCTTGCTGAGCGAGTGACTGACCAATGAGGGCCACACAATCACGCATGCCCAAAGCGGAGATCAAGAAAGGGATCTGCTCTTCGATGGCGGCTTCGATCTGGCGGTCGTCGACTGGGAACTCCCCGAACTCTCCGGTATCGACCCTTGTAAGCAAGTTCGCCAAAGAGGCATGTCGGTAGTCATACTGATGCTCACGGCTCGTCAAGGTATCGATAATACGGAAAACGGCTTACAATGCGGAGCGGACGATTATCTAACCAAACCATTCGCAGTCAAAGAGCTATCCGCTCGCATCCGCGCCCTGCTCAGACGAGGAGATCAACCGTTTTCCGGTCTGAGCTTGAAGGTCAGGGACGTTACGCTGATAGCGGGAGCCAATGCCGTATTCCGCGATGGCAAAGAGAAAAGATCTATCTAGAAGCGCGATCTCATCCATAAGCCATGGCAAACCGCATACTTCAGACATAGAAAATCTTCTCTCCACTACCATGTCCCTGTTCCCGGAAAGAACAGCATCGACAAGGACTATGCTCGCACAGCGGCTCGTCGATGAGGCGTCCCGCTTAATTGACTATGGCGGCAACGATCTGGTGATCAACTACATCAACGAGGCTCAAAGTCTATTGAACGATCGAGACGCTAAGAGCTATGTGGGACTCGCTGCCGAAATAACCAGAGCCCGATATTACAATAGACTGGAAAAAACCAACCCAAGCGCCCATGCAAAAATGTTGACGGATCAGGCTCTAAAGGTTTGCGTCGACAGCCTCAACACGAACTTCGCTCGAACGATGACACCGAGTTTAGTACCATCTCTCATGGGGCTCGCCCAGCTTCATCGCGACGAGGAGACAAAGAGAAGGCTGAAGCCGAATTTGGTCGAGCAATCGATATTCTAGCCAAGACTAGCAATCCGTTTTGGGATAGGTACAAGCTTGTCTTAGCAACAGCAGCCGCTAAGTTGAGCTTGGAGACCAATCGCTCTCAAAAGAGCAATCCGGCTCTAGACCAGGCATTGATAGCAGCCGAGCGTTTGCGCGAGAAAAAACAGTTACAGTACGGTCAAACGCTGGAAGACTTGATAGATGCTTGCCTTGCCCTGAATCGCACGGATGACAGTCGCAAATACCTGCTCTACGCGCTCACAACAGGCCAAGGCAAGAAACGCGGCTTGATGACCGCAGGCGTCCTTAACCGTTTGGTCATCTGGCCTGGTATGAAGATCACGATCTTGCCAAGGCGGAGCGATTGTACGAAGAAGCGGAAGGACTCTGCCGCGCCAGTACAAAACCAGGCAAGAACGATGCTCTGGCCTCGACGCTCGCACAGAGAGCGACTCTCTACATGAATCAGGGAAACCGGTCTGAGGCGCTCCGTCTCTGCGAGGAGGCGCTGGCTAAAGCCAAGGATCCGATTTTGCGCGAAGCCATTCAAAAGCTGCGCGGGAAGAAATAGCTCGTAATCAGTTCCCAGATAAATTCTAAGGCGCGAATATAGCTAGATTACGTTCGGATCGCCTGATCCTTTCGCGCCGACTCGAGCGCTCAGTGGTCGCTTTCATATCGAATCGATCAGACGGAGAGGTAGATGGACTCTCCATCTCGATTGCCTCGACCCCGTGCATTGATATTGCAATTAGATCTTGATTCTTATACGGACAACAAGTAACTAGTATGAGGTTATGCTTCCTAGATAAGCGAGATTCGACCAAGAGCAACTCAATCACTCAGCCACACCGCCCCGCTTCAGTATCGGGAGTGTCCAAGGCATCGTTGAAATTTGTAGGACCAGCCCTGGTGAGGATCA
>CAZISK010000676.1:0-4997 GCA_964541355.1 uncultured Candidatus Obscuribacterales bacterium | reverse complement strand
CTTTTACCGTGGAGAGCAAACTCGGGTTAAGTTCCGCAAAACACAAGCGGTTTAGTCGAAGTAAACGTTGTACCGCTCAGTCAAGCCGAGATTGAGAGCACTTCCTTTTGACTTTTGAAGTTATTGGACGTCCATTACTCCTGAAGTTTTGTAGAGTAGTCACCATAAGGATGTACCTGGTGGCACTGCGATTTTTTAAGGACAAACCAGACGGTCGCCCCGCGTTTGATGACATACTCACAGTATTCGTCGCCTCGGCGATGATCGTGAGCATGGTCTTTCAGTACTCAGGTGCGCTCCGACGGCTGGAGCTGGCGAGCATTGACCTCGCTGTTTGGCATTCACTGATGCATTTTTCGATACGTTACTGTATAGTTCTCAATCGAGTTCGATTAGAGGAGTTGCTATGATACTCACCGAAATCAGAGCGAAAAACCTTTCTCTACTTTCGGAAAAAGGGTTTACGGTCGCACCATCCCTACCCATCAACGAAACACCACCCCTGCTTCGACCGACGCAGGAGATTCTGTCCAGATTTCTGGCGATGGAAGCGGTTTTCAACTGGGCGTCCGGACGGGATCGACCAGCCGCCGGATTGATAGACAAGTTCGAAGAGTGGTTCACAGAAGACGAGCGCGCAATCCTGCATCTCGAGCAAAACCATGCCATTGAAGAATTCAGCTATAACATCGGCTGGAAGTTGGAGAACATGTGGCCCCTCGCATGGATACTAGGCTTCGACATGCGACCGGATTTTGATGGAACGATTATTCCTGATGAAGTCATCGACGCGATGCTTGGCGATTTTATGGTTAGATATGCCGAGATGAAGCCTCGATCCGCCGAAGAAGTAATCGAATTGGAAGATCTCTTCTACTGTGCTCACAACGCAGCCGTAAGCGCCAGATTAGGCGGAAAGACCGCACCCGACGGATTCCACGCAGTGATGAACGGCGGTGTCATTCAAGAAAGGCGTCATGCACTAACGTGGAGTCTCACGCCTGGATGTGCCTGGGAAGACACGGATCTCAACACCTAGAGGAGATAATCTATATCGATTCGTCGAGGCAGTCGCTCCAAATTTCGGAGCACCAGCCGCCCCATCCCGACTGGCTGCTTCTTCTGAGAGAACTGTCGGTTGCGATTCTTCCAATCGATCGATCCCGTATTGGTCTTCCGCGTCGAAAGCTTATCCTATATATGATATTCTCCAAGCCAGACGTAGTGGAAACATTCTCGCATTCATTCCGTCACTTCAATATAAGATTCGGCAATCTATGTTTTCAATTTTTGGGACTGTCCATCGCCACACAGGCGATGGGGGAGGCATCGCCTTGGACAAAGAAGAACTGGACGCTACTGTTGTGGAAGGAGCAGGCAAGCTGGTTATTGCAACCTGTCCGTTTTGCCACTTCGTATGTAAGTGGGTAGCGCTTCGCCAGGAAGGGTGCAAGATTTTTCACAATGTCAGGGAAGTATGTGAACACGTCTCATCTGTCACGACGCTGCATAAGCCCAGAATGAGTTTTCGAACCTCACACAAAACAAGCTAGATCGAGGCGCTTATAATAAACTCGATAAAATTGGCATGAGGCAATACGCCAATCGCTCGCCAAAAATAAATGACATTTTGTGAGCAAGGATGAGGAAGTGATTATCCGGAATCTCTCCACTTCCAGATAAGTGGCGAATGCTTGAACGACCGCACCGCGGATAGCATCAGCATGCACTGGTATCAATGAGCACCCTCTCTGACTTCCGTCGAGGCGAGGGGTAGAGAAGTTGCCGTCACATCAACTGAAATTAGGCAAGAGAAACACTAAGGAGACAGAGGCTTTGCGACAACGACCGCAGGAGCTGAAAAAGATGAAATAACCTCTGTTTCCTATCTATTTCAATCTGTAATCTCATCCGTCAGCTAATCGAGTCTATAAACAAGCCGGTGCGAATCTCAGGGAGTCAGCATTCTCGCAACATTGCCACCCTAAATTCAATATCTCAACTTACTACTGGTGGAAAAAATGCCCTCGGATGTTTCTACCGCTCCACAAGATATCCCGCAAAAGCCGCCCCCGGAACGAGAACCCGCTGCGGCATTGTTCAGGTCTGCGTACGATTTAGAGCCCAGTCAGGACAATAAAAGTAACAAATCCACCCTCAAGCCAGAAAAAGAAAAGGAGAAAGACGGAAGTGGCAGCAACGCCTCGGACAACAACGGCGAGCCCGGCACCGCAGCCGGTACTGCAACCGGTGCGAAAGGCGACGATCCGGCAGCGCAATCAGACACGATCAACCAGGGGCTCAAAGCCAATGAGACGGAAAAGTTGTACGGGCTATCCGTTGCCGCTTTATTAGGAGATCAAACAGCCTTAGCCCTTCTCACTTCTATGGCTCGCGCCGACAAAGCAGATCCATCGCTAGCAGTCGGTGACTCGACAAATAATCGCAGAACACCGGTAGGTAAATCCCTGGACACCGGTATTACAACGAACAATGGTGGTGCTCCTAAGGCAACTGCAGCAAAAACAGGCAACAACGATCCGGCCTCGCCGTCGCCTGGCGTCAGTGAGCCGGGTGGCACCGATGGCGATCCAGTCTTCGTCTCCACAAGTAGTGGGTACTACGATTCGCTTCCACCCGAGACGCGGTCTCCTGAGCGCGATAGACTTCCCCGAGGTCTTCCCGGAGAAAAACTGCCACCAGGCGCCACGGACATTGTCAAAGGTGGGACAGTCGATCGCACGCCACCGTCTGAGAAGGAGGTGCGAGACCGGCCAATCGATCGCACTCCGCCACCGGCTGCCAAATTCGACAGCAACGGCAGAAGATTGAACACTTCGACTGAGATCAATGGCGTTGGTCGAGTAGATTTCGAAGCAACCCGTGGAAGTGACAAACAGGTCACTGCCCTTGATATGAAGATCGGTGGCAGCAAGTTTTCCTTCGCCAAAGGAGAAGACGGCAATTGGAACTTCAAGCCGACCCCAGGACAAAAACCGACCGAAGCCGACCTGCGTGGTGCGCAGAAAGCGCTTGACGCACTTGGTATCAAACCCGATGGCAAAGGCAGTTTTAAAGGAAACCTCGATATTACAACGGAAGGCAAAGTCAGGTACCAGGACTCAGACAAACCAAACCAGAAGGTATCCTATCTCGCTCAGGATGGCTCTACGTCCAAATATGACTACGGAAATTATACGAGGACCAGTACAGACAAAACCGGTAACAAATCGGTAGAAGCATGGAACGGAAAAGCGTTCGTACCGATTGTCGGCAATGTCAAAGAAACAAATAATGCCGATGGATCAATTACCTACACTTCCACATTGAAGCACGGGACGAACTTGACGGTCGAAAGGACTACGCATCCCAATGATCCCAGTAGGGACGAAACCAAATTCACAAAGCGGAATGGGGATGGTACTGCCGGTGAGGTCAGCAACTACAAATGGCTCGAGGGTTCCAAAACTACAAACGGCAAAACTACTTACCTCGATGATTCTACCGGCAAATACCGGGAAGGCAAGAAGGAAGGGAATACTGTCACGTTTAGCGACAGAGATCCTCACAGCAGAGCCTCATCTGTAACAAGAGACACCAAAACAGGAATCGTTACATACAACGGGCCCGGTGGCTTCGAACTCCAGAAAAATATGAAAACGGACCAGGTTATCTCCAGCAAAACGGCTGCTGGTCACTACAAATTCTCTTATGATTCGAACGGTGGCAAAGATGGTGGCGCTGTCAGCTCATTCACATTGAATGGTGACAAATTTACTCGAGTGAGCCCAAATCGAGAAGGGACGAATCATCAGATTGCACTTGGCCGCAAGACCCTCGGCGACTTCCAACCAAAGACAAAGGGCGAATTGAACGAATATCGCAATGAAAGAACTAACGAGATTGTTAAAATGAGTCTGGCCGTTGGGCCAGACGGAACAGTCAAGGTCGCCAAAGAAGGAAAGGATGGGAAGCTCTCTACGCAAGAGTCCAGACCTGAAGTTTCATTCACACCAGAGAAAACTCTTGCTGCTGCAAAAGAACAACTAAAGGTCAAGACAGACGAGAATGGAAAAGCAATCGAGTACCAACACAAAGACGCAAATCTGAAGTTAACCAAAACGAATGACGGCTGGAAAGCTGAAGCGCTAGATCCAAAGAAAGGCGGAGTCAAGGAGCTGACTAAGTTCCAAAAGGATGTTTATACAAACGAGCACCTGGATGAAGCCCAGAAGCTGAATCTCCTCAAGAACTCCAAGACCTTCGATGGAATGTCGAATTTCACGGACAAGCAGAAAAAAGAAGTATACCAACACGCCGATAGATTGCTGAAAGGACGCGATGATTCGGCCTTGCCTGCAAAAGAAAAAGCAGCTTTGGCCGATCAGCTCTTCTCGCAAATCGTAAACAACAATCGCAACGATCAGGGCAGGAATAACACCTGTAACGTCACTGTGTTGCGCACCATGGCGCTCAAAGAAAGACCGGAGGTAGTTGCAAAACTAGCAGCCGATGTCGCCAATGATGGGCAGTTCAATACAAGCGACGGAAAAACAATCAAAGTCCCGATGGATTCTGTGAGAGTTCGCCCAGGAAGCCCCGAGGCTACATTCCCTCCTGCCGACGGCGCCCGGTCCGCGTTGGGTAAACTTTGGGACGTTGCTACAATCAACGCAGTTAAGCAGCATGAAACCGGTGGCGTGACGTACAAAGAGGTTGCACCCACAGAGCGTGCCGATACCGGTGGACGCTTAGTTCGTGAGGGCAAGGATGGGAAGACAGAAGTTCTCTATTCAAAACCTCGTGATGGTGGCGAGAGACCGTACGACAGTCCGGCAATGTCGGCAGAGAAAATAGCTGATGCCTGGAAGCATCTCACAGGTGATTCGCTATCGGGCCGCTTCCTAACTCATGCGAATCGCAACGCCGATCATAAAGACCTACATTCGGGGAAGATTTCCAACAAGGAGCAACTTCACAAAGCCCTGACTGATGGT
>CAZISK010000675.1:0-4999 GCA_964541355.1 uncultured Candidatus Obscuribacterales bacterium | reverse complement strand
TTCTCTTCCAGCGCTTTGAATATCTCTCCCCTCGGTCGCATAATCTCGGCGCGGTGATGGTTATATTTCTCCGTATATTCCTTGAGAAGCGCTTCGTAGGTAGGCTCCCGTCCGCCTTCCTTCATTATTCGAGTTTTTTCCTGGTGAAGTTTATACATCTCTGCAAATACTTCGCCACGGGATGCCAGGTATTTGAGCCGATCTTCCAGCGTTTTCATTCGATCGGAGAGAAAATCAAAATTTTCCGGATCGGTGAGCTCTCCGGCGAGTCGTTGACGGAGCTCAGCCGTAGGCTCCTTCCCGAGTCGTTTGGCGATTATGTCTGCCGGTCCGCCCTCCTTGAGGAGCATCTCCTTGTACGAATCCATGACCTTCTTCTGTGCCGGCGGATCGGCTCCAGGTCTGAATCCTCGGAAATCGTAGATGTGGCCGGTTTCGTGATTGAAGACCATTTGGATGGGCTGATCGCTCGCGCCTGTGTTTATTGACAGCTCGTAAGTCTTGCCGAAAGCGGTAAGACCGCCTTCGCTACAACCTTCCGGCTTATTGTTGATCACGACGCTCTCAGGCTTGATTTGTGCGACTTCCAACGATTTGAGAATCTGATTGACGTGTTCGATCGGCACCGGCTCGCCGGTATAGCGTGTGGCGATCTTACCGTCTTTGGCATATGGCTCCATGCCGACATAGAGCTTGATACCATCTTGGTCGTTTATTCTCAGCTGATATTCGCCCGGAGGGAAAGTGCCATCGGCGAGAGTCTGAGCCAGCTGAAGCTGCTTATAGCTGTCTGAGCCCTCCACTTGCTTCTTGACCTCATCCGCATCTCTGCGAAGAGTCTCCCTCTGTTTTTCGAATTCGACTTTACGATTGCGAAGTTGCCGATTCATTTCGTTGAACTGCCGTTCGCCCTCTGCGGTCTCAGGCAGTTTTTCCATTCTTTCGACCATGTCGGCTTCCCAAGTCTTGTAGTCGCTCTCCAGCTTGCCGACAGCGGACTCCTTCTCGGCTATGGGCTTACGCATTCCGTCCAGCTGCTCTTGCAATCTTTTTGCTTGGACGGTATCCGGTTTCGGCGCATCGACATCCAGTTTGGCACCAGGACGATCGGGAAGCGAAGAAGCTTGCCGCAAGGGTACCTCGGCGGGCTTGCCGCTTGCACCCGCGGGTTCTGCGGTGTGCTGCGACCACTCCACGACCAGACCATCTTTGGTAGTCTCGATGAATCTGCCGTTGCCTTTCATTTCGATACTGGAGCCCCGGCTCTTAGCGCTTTGCACATAGTTGTCCACCGCTTGCGGGGTGGTATCGTGGGAGAGCCTGAGATTCGGCTCACCAGGTTGCAACGGTTCGACAGATTTGATTTCTCCGTGCGAGGCGACTTTGCCTTCCCGGGGTAGGACGCGGGCTTTCATGAAGCCAAACGGTATGCTGACGGCTGTAGCTGCCAGGAAGGAGGCGATCATGTTTGCTTCTTGAACAGCTACTCCAAGACTCTTGAGTGTATGCTGAGCACCATGCTCCGTTGCCATGAAGACAGGCAACACAACCGGTTGAATGGCGGTCTCCTTTAAGACTTGACTGGCGAACGTGGCGAGCCAGGGCTGTTTTGCTGCTTGTGCCTCCAGTTGAGAAATGCTTCTAGTAAGTTGCTGAATTGCTTGTTTATTCTCAGCGACGAACAAGGCTCGTGCCGAGCTGGACAAATTTCTGAGGTTCTGTCCGATGTTGGCTCCAGCGCCACCACCGACCCAGCCGATCAAAGTTCCTACTCCCAACTCAATGCTGAGCGGGGTCAAAACGTCTCGACCCACCTCCATCGGTCGCTCCAGACCGTCCTCACCCATGATGGTCCGGCCTCGAGTATAGTCGCCAGGAAGCGAGCCATCGCTGCGTATTCCGGCTCCACGTTGGACCTCTTTGGTGATTTCGCGACCTGCTATGAAGCCGACGGTTCCAGCCGCCGCCAGCGCCACCGCCGGCAATGCTGTTCCGAAGGAGGCGACGACTAGTCCGGTTGCTAGCGCGGCACCGGCAGAGGCACCAAGCAGCTCTACGCCGTCGCGTTTCATCCAGGTCGCGAATGTACTCTCGTCCTTTGCTTCGGGCGAGGCTAGAAAGTCGATCATTTTCTCGATGTTGTGGCGTTGGTTAGCTCACCATTGACTTGTTGCAGCTCCCTTAAAGCCTGCTCTTTTCTGGTGGCCCAATATTGGTGATTAACCTTGGTAACGTTATGATCGTAGTACTGCTTGTACAGCGCCTTGTAAAGCGAATCTTTGGGCGGCTCAGTGCGAGCCCAATTCCAACTATTGTCGGTGATGCTCTTAATCTTGCCTTCGATTTCTGTCTTTTGTTGTAGTTTCTGCTTTTGGTGAGTGCTCTTATCGTAGTTGGGATCAAACAGCATAAGCGCTTTATCCAGCGCATCGTATCTTTTCTGAAGCTGTTGCTTAGCTTCCGGATCCGTGATCGTGGTCTCTTTAAGCGATTTAGCCACGGCCTGGTGCACTTCGTTCAGACGTTTGATGTCGTCAGGAGTGAGTCCCTTCAGTGCGTCCTTGACGATGTTGGCGCGCCGATTCGCATCATCGATGAGGTCCTGGAATCTGTCGCCGTGAGACTGCATCGAGGTTACTTCAGTGTTAAGCGTAGTGAGCTGTTCATTGACCAGTTGAGCTAAATCGTTGAGCTTCCTGACCGTCGGATCACTGTCGATTCCACGGAACGCGTCAGCCCTTATGGCCGGTACATCAGCAAACATAAGCGGCGAGCGCTTTCCATCTCCAGGTTCCTTTGGCTTCATCGAGGCGAGCATCTGCAATCCCTTTTCTACACCGCCCGGCTGACCGATCTTGTCGTTTAATTGCAAGGTGGGAAACTGAGTGTAGCCGCTCTCGTGCAAGCGCCCCATAGTACCGCTATTGGTGCCCTCCCCGGTGCGCCGCAGCGAACGACTGATATCCGGAGCCAGTTCCAGAAGCGGTCGCCCGTATGTGCCGAACAAGTTCAGAGCATAACGGTCCGCTTGCTCGAATTTACCTTCGCGCATCAGGCCGGCGTGTTCTTTGCTGTGCTGAGCAATCTCGACCGTTTGCACTCGAGCTTTGGCCATCTGACTCTCAAACGCGTGATCCTGAATCGCTTTGTCGAGACTTTGAATGTCGAAGATTTTGCCGGATTGTGCCTTGATAAAATCGCGTTGACCGTCACTAAGTCCTTCTAATATGTTGGCGCCAAGCTTGTTGAACCAGCCCACACCTTCCTTTGACTGCGCGCCTAACTCTCGTATGACTTTATCACGCACTTTGATGAGCGCGTCTAGCTCGCTTTCTCTTTGTTTGGAATCTGCCTCGAACTTGACTTTGAGATCGACGACCGCCTTGTCGAGCGGCGGAGGTCCGAGCAGAGCATGTGTCAAGGCACTCTCCTTGCTGATCTCACCGCTGGCAAGCTGACCGAGAGCGACCGCAGCGTCAATCGGCGCAGTTGTACCGGTTAGTGCCAACTTCTGATCTTTAGGCAATGCATTGAACGACTTTGCGTCGATCTGAGCTTGTGACAGATCACTAACTACGCGTCCAGCAGCTAATTCAGCAGGTGAACCGGTGATCGCTTCGCGAACATCACTCGGTAGTTTGTTAATGGTGGCTGCATTCAGCGTTTGTCCGGCAAGACTGACATAAGTGCCGGGAGTCACGTTTTCCGGCTTCTGCCCAAGTGCTTGCTTAAGGTCGGCGCCGAGACTGTTGAACTGTTCTGCAGTCAGCCTTACGCGCGAGAGATCAGGCACGGCGCCGCCTTCATCCAGAGACCAGGTGTTGTCCGACAGTGTCTTCCTTTGCGCTTCGGTGAGACGGTTAAACGTCCGCGCGTCGATCGTTTTGCCCTTCACCTCGACCAGTTTATGATTTGAGGCAAGAGCACCTTTGCCGTCGGCAGATAGCATCTCTCGTGCTCTTATCGGAAGGTTGTTCCAGTCAGAGGCGCCGATTGTTCTGTTTACCGCCAAGATCTTCGGCTCTGGAATTGCAGCATCAGAGCCGAACAACTGTTTTCGCAAGTCGGCGGGCAGCTTGTTGAAAGTGGCGGCATCGACGGTTCTGCCCCACAGGCTGAGTGACTGCGGCGTGGGTAAGGTCGCCTCCGAGCCGCCTAACTCTTTGTGCAACGCCGGCGTGAAGTAGTTGAAAGTGGCACCGTCGATGGTCTTGCCGTTCAACTGCTCCGCGGTCAGGGAGCCGCTAGGCGGTAGTAGATCCTCCTTGCCTGTCAACGATTTGCGCACGTTCGCGGGTAGCTTGTTGAAGGTTTGAGCAGACATGGTGGTGCCGGTCAGATCAAGGTTCTTGCCCTCGTCGAGCGTACCGGAGAAGCCGGTCACCTGTCGTCGCACATCAGGTGGCAGAGCGTTAAACATAGCCAGGTTGTCGCTGACCTCCTGGACCTTAGCCAGCCCATGGTGGGCGATCGCAAGTTCGGAAAAACGGTTTAGTACGTTGTCCGAGACCTGCGCCTTTTTGTCTTTGAAGGCGGCTCCGATGCGCGCTGCATCTGGCTTTCCGCGCGGAGGATCATTCTTTCCTCGAGGGTAATCGATAACCTCCTGGCTCAGCCTGTAAGCCAGTTTTGGCACACCACCTTGAACGGCGACGTTCTCAGGATTGTCGCGCATCAAAGTCTGCAAACGAGAACGCAGTTCATGACCTTCGTTGCCTCTGTAAGCATCCTTGAAACTTTTTCCCCAATCTTTGCCGGCAAAGGCGTTGAAGGCGGTAGTCTTCAAATCCTGATCGGGCGCGCGCTCTGCTATGGTCAAGAGCGCTGATCCCGCTTCGCGCTGAATATCTTGTACTGCTGCCCCTCGTTTCTCCGGATTCCAGTCGAGGACCTTGTCGAAAACTTTGAGCTGTTCGTCGATCAGCTTCCGCCCATCCTCTCCACCGAGGCTGTGCAGCGCGCTGATACTGTTGTCGGTGGCATGATATGGACCAATAGC
>CAZISK010000674.1:0-5006 GCA_964541355.1 uncultured Candidatus Obscuribacterales bacterium | reverse complement strand
CTCCAAGGGACATGCTGCTCCCTTGCTTTATGCCATGTACAAAGCAGCCGGCGCCATCGATGACAAAGAGCTTTTGACGCTTCGCAAGATGGGGTCTCGATTGGAAGGACACCCGATACCGCAAGTTCTACCCTGGGTCGAGGTAGCCACAGGCTCGCTCGGACAGGGACTGGCGATGGGTGTCGGTATCGCCATCAACGGTCTTTATCTGGACAAACTGCCTTACCGCACCTGGGTACTGATGGGCGACAGCGAAACTGCTGAAGGCTCAGTATGGGAAGCGATGTCCTGCGCGTCGCACTACAAGCTAGACAACATCACCGCCGTCATCGACATGAATCGTCTCGGGCAGCGCGGCGAGACAGCATTGGGATGGAACAGCGAAGTATACGCTGAGCGTGCTCGCTCGTTCGGCTGGCACACAATCGAAATCAACGGACACAATTACAGCGAAATCGAAAAAGCATTCAACGAGGCGATCAATCACAAAGGTCAACCGACCGTCATAATCGCCAAGACGGATAAGGGTCACGGCATTCCGCTCACGCAGAACCAGGACAACTGGCACGGAAAGCCGCTCAGCAAAGAGCAAGCTGATGAAGCGATTAAACTCTTGGGCGGTGTCATCGACATAAAGATCGACGTCCAGAAGCCGGCCGAAGTGCCGACCGCCGGCAAAATTGGTGATACCAAATCTGGTAGCGGTAAGTTCGAACTTCCCCACTATCAAGGACCGGTCGCGACACGAGAAGCATATGGTGATGCGCTCAAATCGCTCGGACAGGCATTCAAGAACGTCGTCGTTCTCGACGCCGAGGTATCCAACTCCACCTACGCCGAAAAATTCGCCAAGTCCAATCTCGAGCGCTTTTTCGAAATGTACATCGCCGAGCAGCTCATGGTAGGCGTGGCCTGCGGCATGGCGACTCGCGGCAAGTCCGTATTTTCATCCACCTTCGCCGCCTTCTTCACAAGAGCGTACGACTTCATTCGAATGGCTGCCATTTCGCGCGCCACCATCAAGCTGGCAGGCTCCCATGCGGGCTGCTCTATCGGCGAAGACGGTCCCTCGCAGATGGCACTCGAAGATCTGGCGATGATGCGAGCGATTCATGACAGCAAAGTGCTCTATCCGTCGGACGGCGTCTCGACGGCAAAACTGGTTCATTTAATGCACGAGCTCAAGGGCGTATCTTATATGCGTACGACGCGCGCTAAGACTCGCATCCTCTATTCGGAAGACGAAGAGTTTCCGCTTGGTGGAAGCAAGGTGTTGAAGAGCTCTTCCGAAGACCAAGCCACACTGGTTGGTGCCGGTATCACGCTGCATGAATGCTTGAAGGCTTATGAAGAGCTCAAGTCGGCAGGCATTTCGGTGAGAGTCATCGACCTGTATTCAATCAAGCCTGTTGACAAGTCCACGCTTGAACAAGCAGCCAAGGAAACCGGTTTGATCATAACCGTGGAAGATCACTGGCCGGAAGGCGGTCTAGGCGATGCCGTCCTGGGCGCGTTCTCCGCTAAAGGCAGCACCGAGCGCGGCAACAAGCCGGAGCTTCCCAATAGCCTCCCCAAGATCGTCAAGATTGCAGTCGGATCGATGCCAGGCTCGGCGAGCCCCGACGAACTTATGGATGCAGCCGGTATTTCCGCCAGCCACATCGTCAGAACCGTAAAAGCTCTAACAACGTAAATCGATAAGCAAAAACGATGTCGAGAAGGGCGGTTGAACAAACCGCCCTTCTCTTTTGGTCGCATCACTTTTTGAATGATGGTTTTATATATGGTGCCAATATCGAAATCGATAACGCAGCTCAAGCGACAGCCGGTCAGGTTTTATCTAGCACAACGTGTATTGCTCTTGTTTAGATTTCGTAACGATGTAAACTATAGGCACAGCACGTCTGAGCGTTTGCGATATTGCAGAGGTAATCACCATGGGCGATGGCATCAGGCTGGCAACGTCTAGCGGCACTACAGCAGACGGTTTTGGACCCTTAAGCGATTTCGATAGAGAGCCCGCGGCTCTGGAAGAACGACAAATTATGCCGGCAATGGAAAAACTGAAAGAGGAATGGATCAAGGCATTTTTGCTCAACGAGCGAAGCGGCCATTCCGGAGGCAATCGTCTCGAAGACAGCCTGCGTCCCTGCAATTCGGACAGCTCCGAAGCCATGAAGATTGAGCTTGGCAAGTTCAATCAGCTGCTTGCAAAACGCCAACTATTCGAAGCGATGCTCACCGACGAAAGCATGAATGAGCTTCGTCGCATGCGGCGCGATTACCGGAATGCTAGTTGCCAAGCCGACAGACAAAAGCTCACGCTGGAGATGAATGTCGCGTTTCCGCATATTGGCGCCATCAATAGAGAGCTGGCCTCTCACGAAGCGGCAATGCTGCAGCTGGACACGACGGAGACGACTATCCGCCACGGCTCTTCTAAAGCGCTGCGATCTGTATCCGACAATCGACCAGGCGATCCGGTTTTAGTATCATATTCGGTGACACGTGACCCTTTCTCAGCTGAGCGCAGTGCACTGGCGGGTCAAATAGAAAGTTTCTATCAACCTCGCGAACAAGACCGTTTCGAGTCGGCCTGGCAGAATGTAAAGGACAGATCTGCGATCGAAAAAATCAACGAGGTCCTCAAGCATCTGCCCAACATAAAGATCTCCTTCGACAAGCCGGCTGACATAGCCAAAATGGTCATGGTCATGGCGGGCACAGCGCCGGACTCTGAGGAGATGCGTCTTCTTACCAGCGCGTTCGATGGAGTCAAATCAATCGAGAAAAAGGACGGTGGAGTACTTCTCGCTGCTCGCGATGGTGCTCGCCGGATTCCACCACCACATATGATCAATTTAGGCGCCGGAATATCGGTCGAAGCAATCGAAGTGGCCTCCATTTCCTGCAAAATCGGCGAGGGCAAAAATCCGTCGCTCGAAGACATAGAAGGCATAACTATCAAACTTCGCGTGCCGCAAGCTATAAGGAACATTGGCGGAGTCAGGAGCGACGTCAAGGTTCGCAAGCTGGAGTTCAAGGCGGACGATTCAGGCGGGTGGAAGCTTATTCTCACCGTCGACAATCCTGCAGCGAAGCTGCAACGCAAAGCGATTGCCGCGATCATGAGCAATGCCCCCAAAGAAGATCGGATCAGAGTGCCGATTTTGTCACTCGACAAATCAGGCAACGTTATTCGCTGAAAGCAGCTCCGCCTCAATCGACAAATTGATTTTCATGCATCTCTAGATTAATATCGCGACCATTCAACTTGCGAAACCCTTTTTTCAAGATCTCCATGCCACTGCTGCTCACCTTGGTGTTATCCACGTTGATGATCTCCAGAACCGACAGATTCTTTAGACCAGCGAAACCAGGAAGCTGTTCGTCATAGATCTGGCAATGATCGAGAGTAATGCGCTCCAAGCGATCCATCGTCAAGAGCTGCTGCATGACAGACTTATCACAGACCAGATTTTGCAAATGAATACTTCTCAAATGTTTCAGCTTCCTCAAAGGACCAATGCCGCGTGAATCAACATTTCTACAATCGCAAGCCAAGTGCTCCAATAGACTCTGTTCGGAAATACGCGCCAGATGCCTGTTAGTGAGGGTGGCGCTATCGAGCAGTCGCAACTTTCTGAGCGGCCGAGCAAGAATCGCATCAAAGGTCGCATCGGATAGTGACAATCCGTTCGCTGACACGCAGAAAATCTTTTCGTTCCCGCTCAAGATCTCGAAAAGCCCTTTGTCGGTCACTGAAGAGTAAGAAAGATCGAGATCGTTCAAACAAGGCATTTTATTCAGGTATGGTATGCAGGCGTCTGTCACCTTGGCACATTTGACCAGAGCGCAATAATTTAATCGTTTCAGTTTGGCTAGATGCGCCACTCCAAGGTCGGTCACATAATTTGAGGTTATCTCGATAGATTTCAGATTGTCGAGTTTTTCCAAATAGCTCAGACCACGATCGGTTATGGGAGCATCAACTATCATCAAGAAATTGAGACCATTCATTTTTCCAACGGAACGCATACTATCATCGTTCAACGGCGTGCGGACACTGCAAAAATTGGACAGCGGCAGGTCTTCCGCATACTTCAATCCAGATCCTTCCACAAATCCGCAATTGAGCAGATAAAGATAACGAATGTCTTTGCGACCCTTTAGCGCAATCAGATCCTTATCGTTGGACCATCTTCCAATATCTGCTCGGGCGGAGTTAGCGGGGTTGATTTGAATTGCCTGTCCCGGCTGATGGAAGAACGATAACTTGTCGAGCTCTTTGAACTCCTGCTCTCTTTCTGTTTCCTCAGCGTTGTCGACTTCAGGCTTTACTGCTCGCTCCGCCTCATTTTCATTGATTACCACAGGCTCTAAGTGCTCAACATTCTGTTGGCGAGTCGGACCAGATTCACCAAGTTCGTTGGTGGCAATTTCGCTGGGACTAACGAGCAGATTTGGGCCATCAAAAGGTTTAAGTTTGCTGTCTGGTTGAGATGACCAAGTTTTGTATAAGACGGGAATCAAAAAAACGCATAGCCCAATTGCACAAACAACTAAAGAAAAAATTGCCACCGGCCGTTTTCGTCCAATTTCTTTTTTCTCTTCTTGCTGCAACTCAATCGTAGAGTTATCCGGTTCAATGCCGGCCGCTTCAATTGCAGCTTGAACCGCCGTGATATTGGGATAGCGGTCTTCTTTCTTTCGTTTTATACATGTATCTACGGCAAGAGCCAGCGCCTCAGGGAAAGCATACTCCTCAAATGCCATCAAGGAAGGGGCATCAACAGTGCATTTCTTCTGAATCGTATCGATAGCTTGATCGGCTGCGATGGGCGGCTCACCGGTCAGTGTTTCGAACATGAGACAACCAAAACTGTATACATCGGAGCGCTCATCGACCTCCATATTCTTCGCTTGTTCGGGACTGACATAAAGAGGGCTGCCGACGAACGAGTTGGAATCTGTAATTCGGAAGTCACTGTCCTTCACCTTGGCGA
>CAZISK010000673.1:0-5012 GCA_964541355.1 uncultured Candidatus Obscuribacterales bacterium | reverse complement strand
CAGTCAACGTAGTAATCCCTAGAGGCGGCGAGGTTGCCCGCCTCGTCGAATTGAGCCGCCTCGAACATCTGCCCTGGGCAGGTGTCATGCCGACAATGCTCATCGATCGCTTAATTGACATCGCCGTGCTCGCATTTCTCATCGGATTGACCTTGACTGTGCTTCCCGCTTCGGTCTTGCAGTCAATGCCCTGGCTCGTTCCAACGGGAGTGGCCATGTTGATTGCCGCAACAATCGGGCTGATTCTGATGCCGAAACTGTCCTGGTTCTTTCGCAAAATCCTCTCGGTTGGGTTTATTGCAAAGATGTTACCGGAGAAAATTTCTGGTGCGGTAGAAGAAAAAATGAGCGAGTTCGACAAAGGCGCGAAGTGCCTGTCCAACCCGCTAGCCTATCCACTGATCGCTGTCCTCAGCATTCTGATGTGGTTTTTCTACTGGCTCAACTTTTATTTGATGCTTTACGCGTTCAACCTGCAAGGTAGGGTCAGTCCGATCGATTGCCTGATCGCGTTTACGGTCGGCACAGTCGGAGTGCTCGTCCCCACCCCTGGAAGCGCTGGCGGATTCCATCTTCTCGTCCAACAGGGGCTTATGCTCAGCTCCGGTCTTCCAAAGGAGCAGGCTCTGGCATTCGCAACCGTGCTGCATGTCAACAACTTCATCATTACTACATGTGTCCCAGCGGCAATTTGCATGATGATTCAATCGCTGAAACAAAGATCGCGCTCGTAGATGATACCGCATTAGATACCATGCTCTTCCTGTCCATATGCTTGATTACGATGATAGTCGGCTTTCTTCTCTGGAACGTCAACCCTCTAGAGAAGCTGATTTGGGCGCTTTTCTTTGTCTTTTCTGTCGCTATGAGCCTGCCGATGATCTTTATCTTCTTCGGTGTAGTGCTGGGAAAGATCGCCCATCTCCATGGTCCGGCAGATATCATCTTGCGGCTGGCGAACAGAGCTTTCAGTTTGCCGATATAATAGGTCCGCTGGTCCGCTGCGCGCTTATCCGGCTCTTGAACTCAGCGATCTTTCTATCCTCGCAGGCAATTTCGAAAGAGCTTCAAAATGGGCGTTGGAAGCGGCAGCTACATATGAGAAGGGTCAGACCGAGCTTGCCGAGCTACCCTCCGATGTCCATGCTCAGGTAAGCGAAACCTGCCCCGGGCAGGTCCATGCTTTCTCAAACGCCGGATTGGCTTTCTTCCATCTCGGGGATTTCAAGACAGCGACGACATGCCTGAACAAGTCGTGGCAATACTGGGGCAGAAAGCAAGACCTAGACGGCTACGGTGTCGAATTCCAGGCGCGCAATCTTGAGCTTCTGGCACAGATCGCTATTATGAACGACGACATTGAGCAGGCGCGACAACTGTTCGAGCGTGGTGTAAAGCTCCGCGCCGAGACAAAGCAATCATGGAATAAGACAGCATCCGCCTACGAACTAAACTCGCGTGCCTCGATTGCACTCGCTCACGGCGATCTGCTTGTGGCGGAGAAAGAGTTGAGCGCCGCGGTAGAAGAGCTGTTGAAGGACTATGTGGAGGTATCTACCCCACTAAACGTTTTGGTGTTGGGCATGCTTTCCAATTTGAAGCGACTGAACTCAAGTAAGGGAGACGAGCTTTTTAAACGACTCTTCGCGAATTACGGCACGGTTCTTCATAAAGGCGAAAGGCAGACAATCGCTCAGTCGAGATCGCAATTCAAGCGCGACGCGAACTGAGCTACTTAGCATTCCTGGCTTCTTTGAGGGCACGACTGGCGGCTTCGTGCTTGCGCCGAATCGCTTTGCTCACAGGTTGACAGGTCGGACAGAAGTGGGCGGAGCGCCCGGCCAGTTTTACTCGCTCTATCTTGTCGGCACACACAGTGCAACTTTCGTGTTCCCGACCGTAGACCCAGGCGGCATTCTGGTAGTCGCCGTTGACGCCGGTCAAGTTCTGGTAGTCGCGAAGCGTCGTGCCACCAAGTTCAATCGCTCTGCTGAGAACCTGTACAATTTTGCCGATCAACACCTCAATCTGTTCATTCTTCAAACTTCCTGCCGGCAAAAGTGGATTGACTCCGGCAAGGAACAGCGACTCATCAGCATAGATATTGCCTATGCCGGCGATGATTCTTTGATCGAGAAGCGTGTTCTTCACCGGCTGACTCTTACCGTCAAACGCCTCAGCAAGATAATCGACGGTCAGGTCGGTAAGCGGCTCTACACCCAGTCCGACAATCCCCGGTACGATACCACCAACGGTGTGCGCTTTCGGAACGTACCAGATGCGACCAAAAACGCGCATATCTTCGTAGTGCAGCTCTCGTCCGCTTTCCAGCGCCAGCCTTATTCTCAAGAAATCAACCTTCTGGGGTGTATGGTGCTCTTCTTTGAGAACCAGGCGGCCTGACATTCTAAGGTGAACCACCATATGCGCGCCATCAGATAAGCCGGTGACAATATACTTGCCGCGCCTCTCGCTTCGGCCGATCTCATGGCCGACCAAAAGATTTGTAAATTGCTTGACGTCAGGGTATCCAACCGAGTCTTTGCGAAGGACATCTACTGCCTCGACAACTTCTCCCACTATGAATTTATTCAATCCCCGAACAACGGTCTCAACTTCAGGAAGCTCCGGCATCAGACACTCTCCAGGATCTACAGAAAGAAGAAAGTGGCACCGAGGATGATGTACACCGCCAACAGTTGAACACCCTCCAACCAGTTACATTCTCCGTCAAACGTGACGAAAGGCAGGATGATCACTGACACGACGACTGCCATGACCTCGAATTCCGAAAAACACAGATCCATCGGAGTGCCGATTATGAAACTGGCAAAGACGATTACCGGTGCGACAAAAAGCGCTATTTGAGTGGATGACCCGAGCGCAATATTGATAGCCAGATCCATCTTGTTTTTTATCGCCATCAAGATTGCCGTGCTGTGTTCAGCAGCATTGCCGATGATCGCGACGACGATCACACCGATGAACATGTGAGTGAGACCTACGGCGCGTGCAGTAGCCTCGACCTGTTGCACGAGCATTTCGGCAAGCACCGCCACCAGAACGGTCGTGACAGCCAGAACGATAATACTGGTCTTTACGCCCCAATTCTCGGTCCCGATTGCCTCCTCGACCGACTCATCGACCTCACGCACATAAAGGTTCTTGTGAGTTTTCAGACTAAAAAACAGACTGAGGAGGTATACGACGAATTGCACTATCGAGATCGACAAAGCGAGTCGATGCTCATCAGTTCTAGTAATCTGACCGGACGGACCACCATAGTAATGAAAAACGGCCGGTACCACCAGACAGATAGCAGCCAGTGCAAGCAACGTCGAGGAGGTAGTGGCGGCGGTTTTGTTGAACTCTTGCGTCTTGTACTTCAGCCCGCCCGTCACCATGGCGGCACCCATGACCAAAAGCACGTTGCCCATTATCGAACCGGTAATCGATGCCTTGACGACATCGATCAAACCGGCTCTCAAAGCCGATAAAGCTATCAGCAATTCACAAGCATTACCGAAAGTAGCGTTGAGTAGACCGCCCATGCCGGCGCCCAGGCGATCGGCAAGCACTTCTGTGGCTCGTCCCATCAAGCCGGCCAGAGGCGTGATTGCCAGACAGGCAATGAGAAAGATGCAGGGCGGAGGCCAGCTCAAGTACTTCCCTAAAAAGGCGAGGGGAACGAAGACGAGCAGAAATTGCAGAATGGTCTGCGGCCTAAACTTCATATGCCCAACCGACAAATCAACCGATGAAGATCATACTGCCCCGATTGATGGGCGACCATAACGGATGAACGAAGGTGAGCGCTTGGCAGCACCATTTACAGTGGCATACCCTTGTCGGTAGCGATAGAAGTCCATTTAGAGACAGTTCCAGATATAAGACAGACCTGCACTTCTATATTGAAATAAATCTTATCTGAAGAAACAATGGATATTTTCGATAGATATCGGGATCCAGGCCTTAACATATGGAATCAAGATCTGATCCCGTGGAGGTGCGTAATGGTGGCGACGTTGCCGAGCAAGATTCCGACGATGGAATGTGAGAACTCACATTTCTTGATGGCTCAACGCCAGCTCGATGAAATTGCGCTTGAGATGGGACTTTCATCGCAGCTACACGAACGTCTGCGCTATCCAAAACGCTCGATGATAGTGACTATTCCTGTGCGAATGGACACCGGTCTTGTCGAAACATTCACCGGCTATCGCGTTCATCATGATGTGGCTCTAGGTCCTGCCAAAGGAGGCATCCGCTTCCATCCCGAAGTCAACCTCGGCGAAGTGGCAGCGCTAGCCATGCTCATGACTTGGAAGTGCGCTCTGATGGGTCTGCCCTATGGCGGCGCCAAAGGCGGCATCCGCTGCAAACCCTGGAAAATGTCGATTGGTGAGCAAGAACGCCTGACTCGGCGCTACACCTCAGAAATTATCAACCTGCTCGGACCGGACAAAGATATACCGGCTCCCGATATGTACACAAACGATCAGACCATGGCTTGGATCATGGACACATACAGCATCAATGTCGGTCACACCGTACCCAGTGTCGTCACCGGAAAGCCGGTCTCGATTGGCGGCTCCTTAGGTCGGCACGAAGCTACAGGTCGGGGAGTGGCTTACTGTACGCGGCGAGCGGTTGAGCACTACAATCTCTCGGCTGAGCACCCAACAGTCGTTGTACAGGGCTTCGGCAATGTAGGCTCAATTGCCGCACGGCAATTATATGGCTCCGGCTATAAGGTCGTCGCAGTGTCCGATGTTCACGGAGGCGTATACAATCCAGATGGACTCGACATTCCACGGCTAATGGCCTATGTATCCGAGATGGGCCGAATCACCGGTTTTCCCCATGCAGAGCCGATCAACAATAACGAACTTCTCGCTACAAAATGCGACATTCTGATTCCAGCAGCGCTGGGCAACCAGATAAGAGAGGATAATGTTGCAACTCTCAATTGCAAAATTGTCGTAGAAGGTGCCAATGGACCGACAAGTCCT
>CAZISK010000672.1:0-5020 GCA_964541355.1 uncultured Candidatus Obscuribacterales bacterium | reverse complement strand
AGCACGCCAATGTTTTTCTGGCGATTGAGGACTATATCAAGGATAACGAACTGACCTCGACGCTGTTGGGAATTATGGCTCAGTTCCTTCAATTCAAGCCTCTGTCTATTTCCGAGCTCATTGCACCGACATCCGCGGTGAATGTGATGGGGCTCGGTGCGCCTAAAGAGGGGCCAGTTCAATACGTCAACATCGCGCTTGCCGGCGGGCATACGTTGGCATGCGTTCAGCAGGGCCTTTATCTTATCGGTGGAAAAACCAAGCTCGCGGTTTTGCTTCGACCCGATGATGTCGCTTTGGGTGTGGTGAAGAATGGTACCATGATTGAGGTTATGGCGGGGGACCGGACTGCTGCCGAAAGTTTTCTGGGCGCAATAAAGAATGCGCTGGGAAGACGAAGTATTTATAGAGGTAAGGTGCTTTCGTTGGAGCCCGAGGCCGCTACTATGGGTGGTGGCTTTGCAGTGAAGTTTCACAACCTGCCGACCGTAGCACGCGACCAGATCATACTGCCTGAAGGCTTGCTTGGTAGGATTGAAAGACAGTCGGTGGATGCCACCAAATACAAAGAGGCGTTGCTCGCGGCCCGACGCAAGATCAAACGCGGTCTTCTTCTGCATGGACCGCCCGGCACGGGTAAGACATTTACGGCGATGTATCTGGCTTCATGCATGGAGGATCGAACCGTGTTGCTGCTGACCGGAATGGGACTGAAGCTTCTCGAGTCCGCTTGCGAGATGGCGCGATTCCTTCAGCCCGCGATGATCATCATTGAAGATGTTGATCTGATCGCAGAGGAACGAGACAAGACAATGTGCAATTCACCTCTATTGTTTGAGTTGTTGAATCAGATGGATGGGTTGGCGGACGACTGCGACGTGATGTTCTTGCTCACGACCAATCGTCCTGACATTCTCGAACCAGCTCTAGCAGGGCGCCCGGGCAGGATCGATCAGGCGTACGAAATTCCGCTTCCAGATGCTTCTTGTCGTAAGCGTTTATTCGATCTCTACAGCCACGGGATGGATGTAGAGATCAAAGATTGGGATTCGCTTATCAAGCGAACCGAAGGAGCCAGCGCTTCTTTCATTTGCGAGCTTATGCGAAAAGCTGCGTTATTCGCGGCTCCTGACGGAGTACCAATCAAGGTGAAAGAGAATCATATCGATGAAGCGCTTCACGAGCTTGTGTTCGAAGGCGGAGAGATTACGCGCAAGCTGCTGGGCTTCAAGCGCGAGGTTGGATTCGATGTAGATCGCAAGAAGGGGTTAGCTCGTTAGACCTGGGTGTATTGCGTATGCACTTTATTGAGGAAGCGGGTGATACTGCCCTGGTATAACAGATCGACAGTACCGGTAGGACCGTTACGTTGCTTTGCTACGATAATCTCAGCCTCGCCCCGCCGATCGCTTTCGGGATTGTAGTATTCATCGCGATAGATGAACATAACAAGGTCGGCGTCCTGCTCGATCGAGCCGGATTCTCTCAAGTCTGACAACATTGGTCGCTTGTTCTGCCTTTGCTCTACAGCGCGAGATAGCTGCGATAGAGCAAGGACAGGTACGTTGATTTCTCGAGCCAGCGTCTTCAAACTTCGCGAAATTTCCGATACTTCCTGGACTCGATTGTCGGTGGACTTTCTTCCTTGCATGAGCTGGATGTAGTCGATCACCACGAGCCCGAGACCGTTCATCTCCGCTTTGAGACGTCTGCATTTTGCTCGGATCTCGAGGGCATTGACGAGCGCTGAGTCATCGATATATATCGGCGCTTCACCCAGTCGTCCCATGGCTGAGGCCAGCTTTGTCCAGTCGGAGGTGTGCATGTGTCCTGTGCGCAGACGGTTGGCGTCTATCTCTGCTTCAGAGCAAAGCATACGCATGACCAGTGACTCCTTTGACATTTCAAGGCTGAATATGGCAACCGGAATATTGTGTTCCACAGCGGTCTGTTGGGCGATGTTGAGCACAAATGCCGTGTTATGAACGCAAATGTCGTTGGCTACGAAATTATGTGTGTCGGGAATTGTGAGGTCGTAGACCTGCTTCATACCGGCGGACTCGATCGAGACAATCTCATCCCAGTAAATGTCGCTGAGTTCGTGGGTGTTGTCGATACCGGCCAACTCCTGCTGTTTTTTCAGAAATGCGCAATAGGATGTCAGCTCTTCCACTCCGAGAATACCGATTTTGGTGAGAAACTTCTGGAGAGAATCAGCCTCGGTAATGTCGAGCTGGAAGCTTTGCTTCCGTCTGTCGATGAAACGCACTCGGCGCTGGATACCGCATACAATACCGAATCGCAATAGTAGATGTTGGAGCTGCTTGATCAACTGCTCGCAGCTCGTGACGTATGAAACCTGCAAGCGACCGTCCGAATCGATTGAAACGCGTCCGCTTGTTGCGAACAATCGATTGAGGAAGAGTGCAAGCTGCGGCTTGGGCAGTGTGAAGGCGCTCGAAGGAATCTCCACTGTGGCACCGTTGCCGGGCAGACCGACACGCTCTCTCCATTTTGACAGTGGAGTAGTGTTCATCCATGTCGGTCTTGAATTGCGACCTACACGGGTAATAGTCGATGAATTGTCGCCGACCGCCTTTTTCAGTGCGAATGTGCCCTCCAGCTCAATCAGAGCTTCGTCAAAATCCTTTTGGAGTGGAACATTGACATTGGAGAAAGCGACTTCACCCTCTTTGATGGTACCGTCGGCGGTGAGTAGTGCCATGACTTTGATCTCGCACTCTTTCATCTGGTGATCTCCGAATACACCAACTCGGCGAGGTACAGCAATGCGCTCACCGACCTGAATATCCTCCAATTTCTTCCATCCTTTTTTTGTAAGGAATGGGTGAGAAAGCGTCGTCTCGACGGATCGTCCTAACCTGGTAGTGACATGGTATACGGGCTTGATGCCATCATCTACATAATGGCTCGGTGCAGTCAGGCGCAGCTTCAGATCGTCGCAAAGCGTCAGCAAATTGAAACTCTTGCTTTTATAAATCTCTTCGATTGTTCGTACGCTTCCGTCTTCGACGACAATCTCGGAGTCGAACGCGAGACATTTCCCCATTGATGGACGAGCGGCAATGATGACGAGGTCGGAAGGTTGGAAACCTGACGTCAATGCATCAAGATCGTAAAAGCCTGACGGGACGCCGGATAATGCATCTCGATTTTCATACCGCTCTTCGATCTTTTGGAACGATGTCTCGACGATGTGCTTGATGTGCACGAGCTGTTGCATCTCTCGCTTTTGAGCGAGTGTAAAGATCATGTGCTCGGCGCGGTCGAGCGCCATGTCGGCGTCGGTCTCTTCGTAACAGGTACCGACAATTTCAGTTCCTGCTTTGATCAGTTGGCGCAAGATTGCCTTTTCTTGGACTAACTTCGCATAGTATTCGAGGTTGGCGGTAGTGGCGACGGACAGCGAAAGGTCTGTGATGTATTGTCGGCCGCCGATATTCTCGAGCTTTCCTTCGTCCTTTAGAAATTGAGAAACAGTGACGATGTCTATCGGCTCGTTAGCCTCGTAGAGATCCAGGATTGCCGCGAATATGACCTGGTGCGCTTTTCTATAGAAGTATTCCGGATCAAGAAGATCAACGATGCGCGAGACGCCATCGCCACTGACGAGCAGTGCTCCCAGCACCGCTTGCTCAGCCTCTAGCGACTGGGGCGGGAGTCTTTCCAACGTAGATTCGCTAATACTCAGTTCGGCGTTCATTGCACCTTACCTTGGGATTTCAGTTCCTATTTCTGTAAACGTACTTCGCGGCTAATAAATTCAATTACCAGAGAAAATTAATGCGCCGACGCTGCCATCGGCAACGTCATTAATATATCTTCTGCATATCCAGGTGCCACCAAATGAGGTATCTTCCTCGCCAGTGGGATTGGCGCTGCGTCTGATATTTGGTTGTAATTTGGCTTGTACTTAGAATACCGAATCAGGTGTAGAAAGGGAAAGAGAAACGTCTAATGCGGACTATATCGCAACTGCTACGGAAAACTGCAAGATCGATATAGCGGTAGTGACAAAACCGGCAATAGGTAGGTAGGGCTAAGGGTTTGCGGTTGTTCATCGAGCCGTTTGTAGATAACGTTGATGTTTCTCGAGAATTCTATATAAAGGCGTTCGGCATGAAACTGGTCAAGGATACCGCTGGGCAGGTAGAGCTGATGCACGCTGCGGCGCAATTGAACATCTGTCCGAAGTCCGCGCTTGCTGATGCCCATTATCTTGCGCTCGGCATGAATCGACGACCGGGAAGTCGCGTTGAGTTCTGTTTCGAAGTCGATGATATCGAAAGCTATTTTAGAAGGGCTTGTGAGCAAGGGTCCGATATTGTCCAGCCGATTCGCCATCGTCCCTGGAACAAGCGGGATTTCGACTCACCGATCCCGCGCTTAGTCTTCTTCGAGGGAAGAGGTGTCGCCTGTAGGCAAACCGAGTTCCCACGCTTTGAGCAAGCGTCTCATGATCTTGCCGGAGCGGGTCTTTGGCAGGCTTTGCTTTACCTCGATTTCGCGCGGATAGGCATGTGCTGCCAGTTGACGCTTAGTGTGCTCGCGGATGTCGTCGAGCAGTTGATCGCTTGCGGAAAAACCGTTGGCTAACACGACGAAGGCCTTGATGATTTCGCCGCGCTCCTTGTCCGGTTTTCCGATAACGCCGGCCTCAGCCACCGCTTCGTGCTCGACAAGCGCAGACTCGACTTCGAACGGACCGACGCGATGCCCTGCAGTGTTAATGACGTCGTCGGCTCGTCCGACGAACCAGAAGTAACCTTCCTCATCCTTCCAGGCATTGTCGCCGCTGAAGTACCAGCCGGGGATCTTGAAGTATTCATCGAACTTTGATTTGTTGCGCCAGATGGTGCGGAGCATGGCCGGCCAACCTGGTTTTACGACAAGGCGTCCGAGTTTGCCCGGTTCTACTTCGTCTCCATCGTCGTCGACAACGGATGCGTAAACACCGGGAAGGGGCTTGCCCATCGAGCCCGGTTTCAACGGCATGCAG
>CAZISK010000671.1:0-5024 GCA_964541355.1 uncultured Candidatus Obscuribacterales bacterium | reverse complement strand
CATACTTAGTGGTGGCAATCTCCGTAGTTGGCGCCGCCGTATTTTTCTTCTTCTTTATGCCAAAACCAGCGGCGCAAGTAGCTTCCGGCAGCTTACCGGCGGAGAAAAAACCGACCGGCCCCAATACCAATCTTTTGCTCGACGGCAGTATGGAATTGGAGGATGCAGACAAGTTCCGCACAAGGGCTGGCCAGTACATGGACAAGCAAAAGTACAATGAAGCCGCCGGAGTTCTCGAAGCCGCCGCCACCATGATGAAGGAGAAAGGCCGAAAAGACTTCAACCTGGCGGAAATATACAAGATGCTTGGCAAGTGCTATCGGGAAAGCAAGAATTACAAGAGAGCGATCGAGAATTACAAAGAAGCAATGGCAATCTACAATCTCAGTCCGCCTGATATAGGCATCCCTATGAGAAAAGAATGCTTGATGCTACAAGCAGAGGTTCTAAGAGATCTCAACCAGGGCGACGAGGCCAAAAGACTGGAAAGCGAGGCCAACGATCTCGGAATTGTCAAACCAGAAGATATGTAGTCTGACTTTGTTGGAGTTGTGATCAACAAGGCTGGATTGATAAGCGACCGAAAGACAGACAGCCGTTCACACATGATGAACATCAAGCAACTGACATCGTTTCAGTTGAAATACATCCGAGATGAGTTGAGCTTAAGTAACAATGTCATCCAAGGAGATTGATGTTATCTGCCATAAGAACATACTCTAAATGCATATTTGATTACTTGATTGCGTATACTTCGATGAAGGCGGCAAGTCGAAAAGAATTCAGAGCTTGCAAACTTTTTGGCTAATCAGGCTTCGGAGACCAGGGATCCAGTGAGAGACATCGTACTGAAAGATGTAAGCTACGCGAAACTCCACGAGGAGTGGGATCAGCTGGATTTGGAAGGCAAATTGAAATGCTTCCAGGATCTTTCGGCCGCAGACGCGGAAGAGTTCTTCCGTGAGCTTACCGCCCATGAAGAAGCGGAAATTCTTGTTGCACTCCCCAGTCGAGAACAGCGTTTGTGGCTGAGAGTTCTCGATCCAGACGACGCCGCCGACGTTTTACAAAAGATGCCGGAGGAGGATATCCCAGGTCTTTTGAATCTGCTCGACGACTCTACCAAAACAGAAGTCACGGCCCTGATGGCATATGCCGAAGATCAGGCGGGCGGCTTGATGAGCCCACGTTACGCCAGAGTACGGCCCGACATGACCGTCGCCGAGGCTCTTGCCTATTTGAGAAAACAGGCGCTGGAGCAGGTGGAGACGATCTATCTCGTCTATGTCCTGGATGGACAGCAGCACCTGCTCGGCGTTATTTCAGTTCGCCGACTATTCTCATCGCAACCGCAGCTGAAGGTCAGCGAGGTGATGAGAACCAACGTTATTACAGCCTCAGAAGATGTCGACCAGGAGGATCTCAGCCGACTATTTGCAGAGCACAATCTGCTGGCAATCCCGGTCGTCGATTCCAATGGATGCATGAAAGGGATCGTCACCATCGACGATATCGTTGATGTGGTCGAAGAAGAAGCTACTGAAGACATCCAGAAGATGGGAGGAAGCGAAGCGCTCGGAGATCCCTATCTAAAAATCGCGCTCACCGACATGATTCAAAAACGTGCCGGTTGGCTGTTCGTGCTCTTTCTTGGCGAACTCCTCACCGCAAACGCGATGGGCTATTTTGAAGACCAGATTGCAAAGGCCGTAATTCTTGCGCTTTTCCTGCCATTGATCATCAGCAGCGGTGGCAACGCCGGATCGCAAGCATCAACACTGGTCGTTCGCGCCATGGCTCTTGGAGAGGTCCGATTGCGCGACTGGTGGCGGGTAATGCAACGCGAGATGATCGTGGGATCGTCGATGGGAGTCATCCTCGGAATTGTGGGCTATATTCGCGTCGTCGCATGGGAAGCCGCATTCCATACATACGGACCGCATGCACAGTTGCTTGCAGTAACTGTCGGTCTGAGCCTCGTAGGAATCGTGATGTGGGGAAGCGTCTCCGGCTCGATACTTCCTTTTATCTTGAAGCGCGCTGGATTCGACCCGGCATCTGCCTCGACACCCTTTGTGGCAACGTTGGTAGATGTCACAGGGGTGATACTCTACTTTTCAGTCGCCAGCATGATTTTGAAAGGCACGCTGCTCTAGAAGGAATGCGACCAGGAGATGTTGTCGCTCGAGACTTCTGTCAGTGGACAGAATCGCGGTAACTGGAAGGTTTCTTCAAAGCTGCGCAGCTCTGCTGGATTGCCAACGACATAAATGTCGCTCTTCTCATTGAGCACCATATTTGGTCCCGGATAAGGAATGACCACACCATCCTGTCGTGCGGCTGCGATGGTAGCACCGGTTTTGTGACGAACATCCAGCTGCTTGAGCGTCTTTCCGGCAAATGAATTAGTTACTTTGAACCATGCGCCTCGATACTCGTCGTGAGGCAGTCCAACCAATCGTGATAGATTCGGCTCGGCAATATCCGGTTGAAAGATGGTGTATCTCTTTTCGCGAATGCTGCTCAGAGCCGTTTGTATCTCTGGGTCTGGTTTTTCCAAACTCAAAAGAGTGAGTCTGGTCATCTCGATGCTCGCTTCGAACTCCGGCTGAACTACGGCATTGGCGCCCGTAGCTCGAAAAATGTCGATGTCCTCAGTTCTGTGCGCCCGCGCAATAATTTTCAGATCTGGATTGTAATGTCTGGCGATATCGATGATTGAAATTGCCGCCACCGGATCAGGTATCATGACCACGAGCACGCGCGCCTCTCTGAGCCTGGCTCTAAGAAGCACAATTCGGCTTGTCGCATCGCCATAGACGAACGGAATGCCAAGCTCAGCCAACTCACCGGTGATGGCAGCGTTGAGCTCGACGACCGCCAGCGGAACCTTGAATCCCGAGAGGACCACGCCGAGATTCCTTCCAATCCGACCATACCCGCAGAGAATGACATGATTATTCAAACCGGAAGTAGACTCATCTTCGCGGTACATCGCTCTGCGTTCGTCCCTCATAGACGCTCGACTCGACAGGCGTTTGAGCAGCAATGGTGTCGAGCTCATTAGGAACGGCGCCGCAACTAGAGAGACAACCGCTCCTGCAAAGAAGAGGTTATACAAGCCTTGCGAGATAATACCGTCCTGGTAACCGACAAGGGCAAGCACGAAAGAGAACTCTCCAATTTGAGCCAGTCCAACTCCGACGAGGATAGCGCGTCTGGCGATCGGAGTGGAAAATAGAGCGGACGCAGTACCAATAGCGGCCTTTCCAATTATCAACACAACCACAAATAGGAGTACCTGCAACGCGTGTGCCCAGATGAATACCGGATCCAACAACATTCCTACCGATACGAAAAAAACGATGGAGAATAGATCTCTTAGTGGTAACAGGTCAGACAGGGCCTGATGCCCATAGGTCGATTCCGAAATGATGATGCCGCCAAGAAATGCTCCAAGCGCCAGAGACAACCCGAGTTCATGGCCGAGAATCGCAATCAAGAGACAGATGGAGATGATCGTCAGCAAGAAAAGTTCGCGGAAATTGGAATGAACAACCCTCGAGAGAATAGGAGGCACGAGTTTCGTTGCGCTCCAGATCACGAACAATATGAAAGCGGCAGCCTTCACCAACGCCACGACCACAAGAATAAGCGCATCACCGCCCGACGATTTCAATACAGGCAAGAGAGACATTACTGGCACGAGACTGAGATCCTGAATAACCAGAATCGGAATCAAAATCCGTCCATGTGCGGAGTCCAGCTCCCCTCGATCGATTAGAACCTTTGTCACGACCACGCTGCTCGAGAGCGCGCAGATAAATCCGAAAAGGAAGCCGCTGCCTGCGCCGTTAGCTAGACCGGTGAAATATGCCAGAGACCAGCCCAGCGCCGCCGTCAAAATAATCTGGCAGAGTGCGGTGAGAATGATCTTGTATTTCGAAGAAAAAATCTGTTTGAGAGAGACCTCCACGCCAAGAGCGAAAAGCAAAAGTGCAACACCAAACTCGGCAAGGACCGACACCTGCTCGCTGTGGCTGATCAATTGAAGCCCATGCGGACCAATGACGATACCGGCGAGAACAAAGCCTGCGATAATCGGCTGCTTCAGTCTGACGCAGACGTAGCCAACTACGAGCGCAGCAGCCCAGATTATCGCCAGATCTCGAATCAATGTTATTTCAGTCATTTTGTTGATCCCTTTGCTGAAAAGACATACAAGGATTGGCATGAATCCTCTGTATCTGTCGGATTTGGCGTGTGATACACCATCAGGCAGGTTCTTCATTCGCGCCGATCTTGAACGAATAGCGATCGTCGTTCGACGATTTATATCGTTATGCAGCCAAGCGTCTCCAACCTATCACCTGGAAACGCTCAAATTGTAGATATATAATCCTTGCTCGCATCGGGATGAGTCGACCTATCCTAATCGAATGCTATTGAAGATAAATTCAGCAGAGCATCGCACGATTGAGAAGCCAGATCGGTTGGGTTCGTTGTACCTCTGCCGTGTGTTCTTTCCAACAAATTTCAATGGATTGGACTGGCGCGAAGAAAGTCTTCAAAATGATGGTGAGCAATCGCACACTTGCGTCGCCCTTGCCGCAAAGGGGATCGCAGTTGGTTTTGCAGAAGTTGGCGACGACAATTGGTAAAGTACAGCCTAGAGTATGCTCGCTGGTACCGCCGCGTGAGAAGGACTTGCTAATGATAGGCTTATCTACGAAGCGGCATACAAGAAGCACGACAAAGGCGAGCGCTACAAGCATATAGGCAAAGCCTTTGGCTGTACTCTTGTTCATCGCGAATCTCCGGGCACACTATTATTATTCTACAATAGTCAAAACAGGATTTCGTCAAAGCACGTAGAGGGATTTGAGAGATAGAAGTATTGGTGCGGTTCTTGAACAATTCATTTCAGAAGAAAATCATGGTAGCGAAGAATCGACCATATAGCCCATGGCGTATTGCTGCTTTCTTGTTGATTCTCTTGAGTTGGTCGTTATGTCATCCACCAG
>CAZISK010000670.1:0-5025 GCA_964541355.1 uncultured Candidatus Obscuribacterales bacterium | reverse complement strand
GCGGCGAAGGCGGTCCTCCCGGCGGTCATCCACCATTCGGCGGCGAAGGCGGTCCTCCCGGCGGTCATCCACCATTCGGCGGCGAAGGCGGTCCTCCCGGCGGTCATCCACCATTCGGCGGCGAAGGCGGTCCCCCCGGCGGTCATCCACCACCGTTCGGCGGCGAAGGCGGTCCTCCCGGAATGGATGGCGGTCCACAGGGATCCAGGAACGACAGCGAAGATCACAAACTGTGGGGCAGCTACGGAAATCGCTGACCCTACCAGCCTCTAGCGAAAAGCGACACGAGTCCTACGTTAGAACAAATGAAAAATCAAATCGTGTGCCGATGATACAATCTAGAGTCTTCTGACACTAGTATCGCTGGAAATACCATGAAATCCAGGCGCAACGTGCTTTTCATCAGCGCTGATCAGTGGCGATTCGAATGTCTCTCGGCAATGGGACATCCTCTCGTCAAAACTCCAAATCTAGATGCACTTGCCAACGACGGCGTGCTCTTTCGACAACACTTCTGCCAAACCGCTCCTTGCGGTCCAGCGAGAACCAGCATGTTGACTGGACTGTATGCGATGAATCATCGCGCTGTTCTCAACGGCACTCCGCTTTCAAAGAGACATTCAAATATTGCCCAGGAGGTCCGCAAGCTCGGTTACGATCCGGTCCTCTTCGGATACACAGACACATCGCTAGATATTTCAGATCTGGAGCCGGACAACGTTGATCTGCAACGCTCCTATATGGGTGTCCTGCAAGGTTTCCGTGCGGAACTTCCGTACACACAGGAGATGTTCTTGCCGTGGTTCAACTATCTAAGGGAAAAGGGTTACACAGTTCCTCAGCCTGAGTTCGAGGTCTACCTAGGGCGCAAAGATTACCCAAATCTGAATGCCCGAGGATACTCCTACGCTCCGCCGATCTATGCTGCCACCGATAGCGATACCGCTTTCACAACCGACCGTATCTTGGACTATCTGGAGAGAAACCGCGATGAGTCATGGTTTATCCATGCGGTTTATCTCAGACCACATCCGCCCTTGTTTGCACCCGAACCGTACAACTCCATGTTCGATCCGTCAAAGGTGCCATTTCCTGCTCGCCTTGGAAGTCCCGCCGAAGAAGGGCGACAACATCCATTCCTTGAGCAATGGCTGAGAGTGCAGACAAGACATGGCTATTACTGGGGACACAACGTCAATGTTCAACAACTGCCAGAAGTCGAAATCAGACAAATGATCGCAGCATACTATGGCTTGATCAAAGAGGTTGACGATCAGATAGGCAGACTCATCTTATTTCTCAGTGACACCGGGCAGCTCGACGACACCCTGCTGATTTTCACGTGCGATCACGGCGAACAGCTCGGAGATCATTTCCTCTGGGACAAAGGCGGCTACTTCGATCAGAGCTATCACATTCCGCTGATTATTCGGGATCCAAGCGCAACCAGTACGAAAGGACAACACATCGAAGAATTCACAGAATCTGTCGATCTCGTTCCGACGATTCTTGATTGGCTTGGAGCACCGCCGCCGGTGGAATCCGACGGTGTATCGCTCCTGCCCTTACTGCACGGGCTCAATCCCAGTCCATGGCGTGAAGAAGTGCATTGGGAGTTCGACTTCAGAGATCCTGTCAACGGCGTTTCCGAATCTGTTCTTGGTATCACCAGCGAACAATGCTCGCTGAACGTCTTACGTGGCAAACGATACAAGTATGTCCATTTCGCTGGTCTGCCGCCGCTCTTCTTCGATCTGGAAAACGATCCCCTGGAATACGATAACAAGGCGGATCATCCCGAATATCAAACGCTGGTATTGCAATACGCGCAGAAGCTGTTAAGTCTCCGAATGGCTCATGCCGAGAAAGGCTATGCCAACACCCTAATGCGACCAGACTCAATTTCAAGGCGCGGCGAGTCGCTCAGAGCCGAGAAGTCCGAGCCGGTCTATTCGCTTGCAAGTTCTTGATGTGATTCATGACACACGAAGAGCGACATCCTTGGTCGGGAAAAACGTTCCGCATCAATATTGGCGAAGATTCTGAAGCGATTTACGATAGACACCTTCACGGCAAACTTATTCGACTGGACGACTGGGCCGACAGGCTCGAACAAAGTGCTTTGAGCACAAGACAAATAGAAGTACTCTTGAGCTTTTACGCCCATCGGTGTCTACCTGACTTGCCGCCGTCGGACGGAGTGCCGTGGTCCGCATTGAACCTTGATGGAATCGTTTATGGAACGGTTATTGAAACAATAGGGACCAAATTTGTAGAGCTAGTTGTTTTGCGTGAGACTGAACTTGCCGAAGCCTGAACAACTAAGCGCTAGTTACGTTTCCAGAATTGCCACCATTTGCGATTGGGCTTCTCCAACTGCTCTGCCACAGGCGGTTCCTTCGGGGATGTTCGGTCAATCACCGAATACGGTACTATTGTGGTACCGTTGAATCTGACATTTGCTTCAGCCTTCGCGGGTAGTTTGTCTTCGGCTTCCACCACGATCCGGTAGCGACCAGGAGCAACTTTCAACTTTTCGGTATGGTAAATGGTCTCCACTCCGCGCTCGTCGAAAAGTGTAACCGTCAACGCAGATAAATTCCTATCCGGTCTAATCTCGACAGAGCCAAAATAGAAGGTCGAGTAGAGCCAGACGAACAGGGTACTCAAAGCAGCCACAATCGTCAGAATTTTGGACGCGACACCAAGATAAGTGTCGGCTGCTTCTACCTTACCGCGTTGCTTTAATGCAACGGAACTGTCTTTAGTTGCTTGTTTCAACATACATCGCCTACTCTGAAGCGACAAAATTCTAGCAGATGACAACACCCTGCAAAAAGGGAAATCACTTCTTCATGAAGTTGAGCACAGCCGTAGCAAAACCCCCTTCCATGACCGTTAAAAGGGTCTTTCAAAATTGCTTAACAGCCGTTAAGTGATCTTCATACAAGAATCTTACCGACGTCAGCACTTTTCACACGCGTGTCGATGCCATCACAATGATTGAGTCGCTCGTTCAAAATCCACTTGGAGATACCTTTTACGCGCAAGACTCTTGATGTTGTCGGCAACAGACTCGAACGCTGCCCGACCAGGCTCATATCCCTGTTCCGCAGCTTGCAGGTACAAAAGGGCTGAGCGATTCGGATCTTTCGGGATACCGATTCCGCGCTCACAGCATAAGCCGAGCCAATAAATAGCCTCTTTCTGTCTTCTCTGGGTAAGTTCTTCGAATAACGCAATCAACCGACAAAATCGATTTTGAAATCCTTCCTCGTGCCACATCGTGTCCTGAGGAAAGCTGCCTCGCGCGCTCTGCTCCAGAAGCATTTTCGCTCGAGGCTTGTTGATGGCTGTGTTCTTACCTTCGATTAATTCGAGCGCAAGATTCCACTGGGCAAACCCATCCCCGAGCAGCGCCGCGCGCTCAAGCCATGATAAGCCGGTCGCCGGATCATGCGTGGCCGATTTCCACTCGATCAACGCAACACCCAAAAGACCTTGAGCCTTCGGATCCTCCAGCTCAGCAGCCCTTAGTAGCATGCGGGTGGACTCTTCGAAATTTTGCTCCAGCATCAATCCCCGATTTCGCAGCGCCGAAAGGAAGCGAAGCGAGTCTGAACTGCCTTCTTCGGCCGACTTGTTCAACCAGGTCAACGCTTCCTGCCGCTCGGTTTGAAGACCTTGCTCGCCGGAATCGTCAACGGCAGTAGGTGTGAACTCATTATCGAGACCTTCGCGCCACGTACCAAGCCGCTCGCGTTCGAGTTTGTTGAGATTCTTCAGTGTGAGAGCGCGACCGAGTAGATATTGAGAGTCACGATCTGAGGACTCCGCAGCTCTGCGATACCACTGCAACGCCTGATGGAGGTCACGCCCGTCAGGATTGGAGCTGCGAAAGTACGATGCAACAGCCAACATGGCGGAGCTGTTACCACTATCGGCGAAACCCAACAGCCAACCAAGTGCGTCCGGAGGGAAGAGCTCTGACTCAAAGCAGCTCCGCAGGCACTCGATCGAGCAGGACACGGCAACAGTATTGCCACCGAAATCATACGCTTGACGGTAACAATCAGCCGCAACCAACAGTTCCTTCGATACACCTATTCCAAGTTGATAACACCGACCCAGAACAATGAGGGCGTACGCCTGTTTTTTATCGGCCCGCAATTTAAGCGACATAATGATCTCTCGCAACGGCTTATCCGGCGATTGCGAAAGCAAAATTCGAAGCCCAGCTTCGGCAGGCTCACTGAAAGTCTGAGCGCTTGCAGTTTCCAGCACCCAGCTCTTCAATTGCTCAGCGTCGATCTCTCCAATCGATGCTTCATCATGAATATCCTTGAGCTTTTCCCCTGCAAGTTCGCTGCCCAACGCAACCGCTCGTTCCAGCCAGAGTACGCCCGTTTCGACATCTCGTTCACTACCTTCTCCGTTCAACAGACAGAGTCCGAGTTCGCACGCAGCTCCGCCATGTCCGAGCGATGCGGCGCGCTGATACAGCTCCACAGCCTTCGATCGATCTTTGTTGACACCGTCACCAAAGAAGTAACAGTTGGCGAGAAGATACAGCGCTCCTTCATTCTCTTCGTCAGTTTCCAGCGCTGCTATTAACCAGGACACGGACTCCGAAAGCTTGACCGGCGTTCCGATACCATAGTAGAGGCACCGCGCGTAGTTGCTTTGTCCCAACGAATGTCCGCTCTCTGCGGCACGGCGATACCAGTGAATCATCTCGTCGAGGTCCTTCGGAATACCCCGATCACCCTCCAAAAGGCAAGCGAGATTGACCATAGCGCTGCTCACGCCCCGTTCGGCAGCCCTACGATACCAGTAGGCTGCTCTTTCCGTGTTTTGCTCCATGTAGTCGCCAAAGTCATAACACGTACCCAGTTCGAACTGCGCAAGCCCATAACCGCCATCCGCCGCCTTGATGAGCCACCTCATCGACTCCGGCTCATCCTGCTCGACAATCTCACCTTCTCTTTGCGCCATCGAAAGGAAAAATTGAGCGGCACTGTTACC
>CAZISK010000669.1:0-5041 GCA_964541355.1 uncultured Candidatus Obscuribacterales bacterium | reverse complement strand
CTTCGGCGCCTCGATAAGAGCACAAAGGCCTCGGAAGTCGAGGCACGAGCCGGGCAGATATTGGGTCAGTCCAAGGCACTTTAAATCGGGCGTTGGTCTCAAAGTTAGATCGATTTGAGCGGCGGTTTATCGCCCGCCAGATCGTTTTTGTTCTTGGGGCAGCGTTCGCAAATTTGTAACAACCGTCACCGAAAATCACTATAGAGGGTCTGCTGTGGGGGGCGAGTGAAATATGTCAGCGGAAAATTTATTGGAAGATCCACATTCTACCAAGACTTCCGAGGTTCCGAGCGCAATTTTCAGTGAGGTCAGCGCAGCGAATTACACTACTAATACCTCTGGAGCGCGTATTGAGGACAATGCAGATCGATTCCTACCGAAGGTTACGACCAGCACTGATACCGGCTCCGGCACGGATTACCGAGTCGCAACGCTGACTGCGAGTCCAGCTAAGGGCAATGACCTTCCTCCGGAATTTGGCGCTGGAAATCTGTTCATATCTGATAGCTCTTTAGAGGGATTCGAATACCGATCACCTGACGAACTCAAGCGGGACGAGGCAGCACAGCCTATTCCCGAAGGCCAGGCTAACCGTTTGTTTACTGTCGATGCTCCGACTGATGGACAGTTAAAGGCGGAATTGTTTAACTCCAAAGTACCGCTCGAAGTGCAAGGAACGCTATCTGTATTTCTTACTGACCTTGCGTCTGGAAATACAGATGCAATTGCTAGTCTGTTGAAAAATGGATTATCACCCGAAGAGAGACTGGCCTTTATGGACAGCGCTAACCAGATACTCGAACGCCGTGGCATCAAGTTGTCTTTTGGAGGTGCCCCAAACAAGCCGAACACGGATGAAATCGTTATACAAAGAACAACGGTTGGCGCGACCAACGGCGAGAAACCGTTTAGCAAAACAGAGGCTTTGAGCATCTCCTTGAAAGATGGAAGCGTCAAAGCATTCAAGGCCACAACGGACGAAACGGGTGAGATCAAAAACCAGGAGGACTTGAAGCCCGCCGATGTGGCAAACGGTATGAAACGGTGGTTAGGATTGGTAGCGCGATCGGATACGGCAGCGAAGATTTTTCAGGATGCTGCGTTTGGCTTCGACGATAGTAATAAGACCCTTGGTACGCTAATGCAAAGTGCCTATGCGGAGTTTGGTGAGGTTGGCTGCCTTCAACTAGCGGAAAATCTCAAGTATGCCGCTGCGCTCGATCGGCGGATCAACGGGAAAACAGTCGGAGTTTTGCAGAAAGATTCTTTGAGTGTTCAATTTAGTGGTGGCGATGCTGAGTTGCGCTTTGGTGGTAAGGGTTCGAGCTTTGTTGTAAAAGTGCCGGTCAAGCGCTAGCCGTTTTCTATGTCTGAACTCAGGTAGCCGACCTTTAAGGCCGCTTGTGATTGGGGTCAAATTAGCACAGACTAAAACCGAAAGCAGTTTGAACTTCCGTCCGGCCATGGACGAAAGCATCCTGGTCTTCAACAGGAGTAAACCGATATCGGTTTGCACTTCCACGCGGCCATTGACGAAAGCATGCTGCTCTTCCACAGGAGTAAACCGATATCGGTTCGCCCTTCCACGTGGCTATTGACGAAAGCAAGCTGGTCTTCCACGATATCGGTTTGCACTTCCGCCCGTGGCCATTGCCATAAGTGTGTATGATGGAGGCATGAATAAACTATTTCAAAAAACGAGTTACTTCCTGGTAATCAGACCACTAGAGTGGTGGTATGGTCCAGATGCGTTTGAGATCATAAACGAGAAAAAGCGGCACGAGATCAGAAAGAGAGCAGCCAATGGCGGTTACAGAAAACGGTCTTGGCTGCCTCGAAAGGTTCGCAGATTCCTCGCCTTCATATGGTTGTGGCTTAAGAAGGACAATGACCAGAAAGAAGCACAACTAAGACGTGAGGTGACGTCCTCTCCGCCCTGAAGGACGGAAGATTCCTGGGCTCAAGCCGCACTCCAGGCGCCCCGCCGCGAGAATATTCTTAGCTGCATTCAAATCATGCTGACACTCGGTGCGACAAGCGAGTTATGCTACCGCTTTTTCTTTGTCGCCTAATTTTTGTCGGCGCTCTCTAACTTGCGGATCTTATGGTCACCTACTAGTTTTGTGATTGTGATAGCTATCGCCCACGCTAACGTGAAGACCGAGCCCATGAGAGTCCAGAAATACAGATGGATCCAATCGTCAATCTGCCAGTCTCGCGGATTGGAGGTGCGATACACCACTTTGACACTATCCCCCAAGTTTGAGGCCGGTGATGTGGAGAGATAGGACTTAAGCTGAAGTATCTCACCGTTAGCTGTTTTGAATCGAACAACTGGTGCTAGTCCTCCCTTGGCTCCATGCTCGAGACCTACCACTTCTCCATCAACATGGGTTGCGTTTGCTAGCAGATCATATACGCAAAAGAGCGAAGCAAGAGTACCCATCGCGGCAGCCATTAGACAGACGCCATAGACTCTCACCAGAATACCAAGAACTTTCCGTGCCTGGCCTGGATTTTCTGCACAGGTCTTCATCTTACACTTGCTCCGACTGCCCAGACATAGTTTCTCATAATTTTTTGCAGCATCACATCAATGATGCTTCAGCCCTTGATGCGCTGTTTTTTCACAGCGGTTAAACCGTTATCGGTTTAAATCTCGAGCTTCATTCCTTGATGAACCCTCCGTGTCTTTTCACAGCTGTTAACCGTTATCGGTTAAAATCGGATCGTCCAAGATCGTGCAAATTGCTTCAGAGAGCCACTTCTTCTGACCGATCGTTATCGGCGGTGTGGATCATCGTCGATAGCATCAAACGGACACGGGGTCTCATCGAGCAAGAGTCCGGTAGAATGTATTTGCTGTATCTCGCATACAAGTTTTTCGGACTCGAGATTGCGACCTTGCAGGGACAATATACTGATCAATTCTTTGCGAATGGAGATAGGATTGCTATCTCTGGACTCGAAGGCTGAATTACAAAAACGCAGCGCTTTTGTGCAGTATTTCTCCGCGAGGTTCAGGCTGCCCTGGTGTTTGTGTAATCGGGCAAGCCAAAAATAAGACTCTGCCAGCGGTGCTGTATTGGGAAGGTCGATCCGCATAGATATGGACCGCTTGATGTAGCTATCCGCTTCCAGAAAGCATTCTGTTCTTAGTGCAAGAATACCCCTGCATAACAATAGGAACGAGTAGCTCGCTGTGTCAATGTTCCTAGATTTTTCGTGATGTAATTTCTCAGCCCGGTCTAACCATATTTTGGCAGTCTTGTAGTCACCCAGCATGGAAGATGCATTGCCGATGCGCGCATAACAAAGTAAGAGAGTCTGTGGAGTTTCAATTCCCCGCCTGTCGCACACTTCTTCAGCGTTCTGGAATTGCTCAAGCGCTTGTTGATAGTTTCCATCGAACTCATACATGATGCCTTGTGCGATAAGAGATTGTACTAAGTTGCTATAAACAGTTTTGAAGAAACCATCTTTCGTGCCGTCCACTTCCGCGTTTTTCACAGCCTCACGAGCCAGCTCGCGTCCATCGTCGACACTACCGCTTTTCGCCGACGCTACTGAGAGGATCGCAAGGGCGAACGCTCTCTGAGACTCATCACCAGCTCTCGTAGGTAGTCCTCGACGCCATAGCCAGCATGCAAATCCGTAGCGTCCCGTGATTTCATAAAGACGCGCTGGGAACCACCAGCAGACTGTAGCCGCCTCCTTCGAGAAAGCCGACGCACAGAAACCAATTGGTATGAGGATCCAGCACAATACCTCCTCGAGAAGGTAAAGTTTCGCCATTTCAAAAACCGGTACCAGGGCTAGAAATAGAACGAAAACCACCATTGCCTGAAAGCCCAGCATCATAAGAGAACTTGCGTCAGTCGCAAGCTTTATCTGGATCGAGGCAAAGGGTATTGTCGCCAGCAAGGCTATCAAAATACCTAACTGAATCCCGGAAGAGACAGACTTTCTGAAGACACTCCGCTTTTCTAGCCGCTCGAGTTCCGAATCGTCGAGTTCGGCGACGGAAGAATTAGACGTCCCTTGAGTCAGGCTTGACCCATTTAACTCAATGTCTGTCTGATGGACCTCCTGAAGTTCGAAGGGTTTCTCTTGTTGATCCTTTTTGTCTGTCAATTAAGATTTTTCCTGATGCTCCCAAGACGAGAATAAATTATTACCATGTACTCTAATCAGCTTTAAAAGTGTAATACATCATTTTTCAACGATGCAGTCAGCGGTTCTTTTGACGGCTTAGCCCTTGATCCTGGTGACCTCAACAACCTGTATGCCAAGCGTGTCACCAATCATCCTTGCCTTCGGTTAATGCTCTCAACAGCTGCTTGGCAAAATCTAAGTTGACTTTCGCGTCGAGCGAATCTACTGTGCGCGTTTTTTGTCCTGCGACGCGGGCTTCGACTTCTATGAGATGTTTGGAGTAAGCTTCGAAGTACCTGTCACGACGAGCGGTCCAAGATACTTTTGCCTTGTCCAGGTGTTCGCGAATTAAGTAAATGAAAAGATAGCTCGATCACACGATGCCAGATATCCGGGAACGTTCATTGAGACCGGTCACAGAAATTAGATCGCCTGCGATGCTCAACTCTAATTCCCTTGGCCGCATCCACGTCGGTCCATGCACCGCCCTACAGTGATTAGCAAGGTCAAATATGCTCTCGTGCCGAGGACAAAAGAGCACAGGATTGCTCGGTGCGTCTCGCACACAACAGCACTTATCGCCGGGCGCGCAGCCACAGTTAACTTCAACGCGATTTTTGACAAACTCCAAAAGTCCAGTGCATCTGGCATGCGGACAACGACGACTGTATGCAACATATTGGTCGGGCAGCCGAACTATATAGCTCGGTATCCTTCGGTCAACTCTGCCCTCCGGGTTGAATTCCACATAGGAAAGCTTGAAGTCAAAGGGGATGCACGTCCAAACCTCGGGAAAGTCGCCTTTGGTGAATTCAAACGGCTGTGCCGGTATCGGCATATCAGCATCTTCAAACACATCTAACGGTCTCATTGATGGCTTGAAGAA
>CAZISK010000668.1:0-5047 GCA_964541355.1 uncultured Candidatus Obscuribacterales bacterium | reverse complement strand
ACCACTACTGATATCAGGAGGATTGAAAAGTAGAGTATCAACCCTCCGGAATGGAAGTTTGTATACAGAAACGGCCAGTCGTCCGATGAGGGGTTCGTGTCGATAACTTCGTCTTTGGGCGGCCACGGTCTAAGCAGTGGATTTATTTCTGTCACTTTCGACACGTCGACTGCATCGGCACCTGGACCGAAAATGTATCGCACACTCGACCATTTGTCGTCGACGAAGGTTATCGGTGGTTTGCCGTTGTTGGCGCTTTCGATGGTTTTGTACAAGCGTCTGGTGATAATGCTCTCCGGCCCGGTCGCGAATGACAGGATCACTACGCCAGTCGGTTTACAAACTCGAATCGCGGACTTCATCGACTCGATCGTATAGACAAAGTTGTCTACTCTGAGAAATGAGGAGGTGTTGATGGTGCAGCCAGGATCGAGATCTGCAAACACAACCAGATCGTATTTGTTCTTCGTATACCGAAGAAACGTCCTGGCGTCTTCGTTGTAAACGTGTGCTCTTGGATCATTCCAGGGATGATTGGGATGTAGGTCCCGACCGAACGTCGCGATAATCGGATCTATTTCCACGGCGTCTATTCTCTTTCCGCCTTTTACCAAACCATAGGCGGCATCGTTGCCGGATCCGGCACCTAGAACTAAGACATGGTCGATGCGGGGTGCCACCGCAAACGGTGTCTTGGTTCTCCAGTAGTAATCCTGGATTGTTTCATCCTGCATGGTTACAGGTTTCTTCGCGAGGAAATCTTTTTCCTTGTCCTTGTCGACAATCAATAGACCGGTGTGAAAGTAGAAGTTGTTGGAGTTGATGACAAAGCTGCCAGGACCAATAATGGTTGTGTCTTCCGCCTTCACCTTTACCACGTCCAGCTTGCTGTACGGCGACCAGTAACTGTTCAAGCAGGTCAGGCACGAAAGTCCTGCGAACCCGACTACAGTAAGCGCATAACGCCAGTTGTGCGAGACGAAATAAACCGGCGGCAAGAAAAGAAGCAACCATGCCCATGGTCCAAGACTGAGCCATGAACTCAATGCTATCGCCAATGTGCCGGCGATACTGCCAAGCAAATTGATTGAATAAGCCGAAAGCGGTGGGTGTTTGGCGAACTCACCGCCGATCAATACACCGAGGCGGCGAAAGACAACGAAGATACAAGAGATCAGGAGGAAGAGGATGGATACTGCCTGTGCGATCGAGAAAGGACCGGCGTTTTCGAAACGCAAACTGAGTTTTTCAAGACCAATCGTGGTGGAGAAAATTGCGCACACTAAAAGCGTGGTAATCGCAATAAAGATCAACCGGATGCTGTCCAACTTGGAGCTCTTACCGGATTGCGCGCCCTGAGCGATCATTCCTGATGATGTCGATACGAGCGCTACCATCACGATCAAGTTTGGAAAAATTCTGACGACGGCCAGTTCGCAACTGAGCCAGCGGATGCACAGAATCTCGCCGTATAGAAGCAAAAAACTTAGCCAGAACAGGCGTTTAAGGCTGCCGGAACCATCTACAGCTTGAGTCAGAAAGCCCCCAGAGTTTGAACTTACAGTGACGATGTACCCCAACATCGCCAGGCATCATTCATGTGACGTGTGGGAAGATCGTATATTAAGCGGGTTGTAACGATAACCTGGAATTATGAGCCGGTGCGGCGCTCAGATGGCTATGTTTGTCGCTGTCGAGAGCAGATGGGTAACGCCGGATGCCAAGCATCGCAAAGACAAGTACGCCCAACAGAGCTCTTGATGAATGCCATCTTGTATGACCAATAAACTGATTATTCAAATGGAGCGTCTGGCATGTCTCCGGGCTCGTGAATATACTACTCAACTGGCGCCCTTTGGAAACCGGAGTCGATGAACGGACATATTCTTACCTTGAACAGCGGATCATCGAGCCTGAAGTTCTCGGTTTTCGACTGTGAAAACAGTTTATCCGTGGTAGGTTCAGGCAGTTTGAGCGGTATAAAAACAGAAGAGGGTCGGTTCTCCTCGCGCTGGAACAATACGAAGAGTTCGGAAAATATTGAGCTGGAAAATCATGAAAAGGCGCTTGAAAAATTGTTTGTTTGGCTCGAAGACAAACTTGATCCAGAACGTCTAATTGCTGTTGGACATCGCCTGGTACATGGTGGCAGACAGTTCATGAAACCGATTTTCATAGACGACTCGGTTTTTGAACAGCTCGAGCAACTCTCGCGTTATGCACCGTTGCATCTGCCCGCGGCGCTGTCCACGGTCAAGATCGCCCGTCTGAAGTTTCCTCGCCCAAAGCATATAGGTTGTTTCGACACCAGTTTCCATCGCACGATGCCGATGGTGGCAAAGGTTCTGCCCATGTCCAAGCAATTGTATGACGAGGGTGTCGAGAAGTTTGGCTTTCACGGACTATCGTACGAATTCGTAGTCTCGGAGCTGGAGAGGTTCGGCCAAGGGATAGCCGAAGGCAAGCTGTTGATCGCTCATCTCGGAAATGGCTGTAGCATAGCCGCGGTCGAAGGTAGAAAGAGCGTCGATACGACGATGGGCTTTTCTCCTTCAGGCGGTCTGGTCATGGGCACCAGATCCGGTGACATCGACCCAGGACTGATCCGCTACTATGCCAGTGAAAAGGGCTATTCCGCCGAAGAGTTCTGCGCGCTCGCCAACAGCAAGGCAGGGTTGTTGGGATTATCAGGGCTGAGCTCCGATATGCAAGAGTTGCTTGAGCAAGAAGACAATAGCGCCGATGCCCGACTTGCCATAGACATATTCTGTTATCACGTCCGCAAGCACATTGGTGCATTGTCGGCAGTGCTGGGCGGTTTGGACACGCTGGTCTTCACCGGTGGTATCGGCGAGAATTCGGCGGTGATTCGAAGCAGAATCTGTCAGCCCATGGGATACCTTGGCATTCAACTGGACAGCAGCTTGAATGACAATGGGCATGAAATTTCGGAAATATCCTCTCCTGGTTCACGCACCAGAACTTTCGTCGTGAAAACAAATGAAGAGCTGATGATTGCAACCCATTGTCAGTCCTTAATCCGGAGCGTTTGATTAAAATATTGTCGCGCCGAGGCTGTCCAAGAATGTGGAAATGCGACCAATATCGACAGCCATTATAAATTGTCTATCGGCAGTACAGCGTCGCGAAGCTTGCGGCAATAGATGGCGGGGTCGCTTCCAGGACTGGAATTCGATACTTTGCCCAGCCCGCAATATCGAAACCGTAATATCAAAGATGGTGTCAAAGCATTTCGCAGATTATTAAGCAAACATTGTTTTTGCCAACTTTTGTACGTGCGGTCTATACTTAACGTAGGGTGCCGGGCCGTCGTCATGGTCACGGCGGACAAATGCACAGCGGCAATGCTTTTTCCTCACCTGTATCGTCCCCATACGATCTGAGAGATTCAATGCGACTATTCAAATTAGCTATTATCGTTGGACTGGGAATTGTGTTTGGCGTGGCCATTTACCTCAGCCAGTCATTGTTCGGTTCAACCTCTCCAAGAAAATTAGCAGCCAACACTGTCGTGGAAAGTGAGCTGCCGCCGCATGATGCTGTTGTGCTCGAAAATCTGCACAAGGCCATACCTGTTTCCAGGCACAATCAATCTGCCGACAGCAAAGAAGAATCGCACGACGTCGAAAGTGCTCATGCTGCTCCTTCAGAGAAATCCCAATTTTCTCCGGAAGCGCACAGCCCTCAGATGTCCAGCGGCGACATGGCTTCGTCGTCGGAGGAGGACGCTTCGTTGCAGGTAAGACCTGACCTTCCCGTCACCTCGTCTTCGGCGGTCGTCAACCCGCCGAGTCCGGCACCATCGGCAGTGCCAGCCAGCTCCGGCAATCCGCACGTGCAATTCGCCATGACGGACACCAACTCCAACACACCGCGCACCAAGACTATTGTCGATCGCTAGAAAGCTGCATACAAAAAAGCACCTCGGACAAGATTGTCCGAGGTGGATGTGCGTTAGCAAACTTCGTAGGGGTCTCAGGCTTTTACTTTCACCGTACTAGCTTGAGGACCATCGACACCCAGTTGTTCCACATAAGTGACTTCGGTGCCTACTTCTAATCGGTCGAATTTATCGTTGATCACGCTATTCGAGTGAAAGTAGATTTCGCGACCATCAATCGTTTCTAGAAAGCCGTAGCCTTCATCAGAAAACAGTTGTGTGATACGAGCCGCGGGTTGTGGCTGCTCATGCAGTTTTACGTGTCCGCGTCGTTTTCTGGCATAATCCTCCAATTGCCGTTTTGCTGCTTCGAGTGCATCCTTGAATGCAATGAGAGCAACCTCCGAACTGCCATTCGAGCCGCTGGCGGTTCGATTCACTACAATCTTTTTCTCAGGAACCGCGATGTCTATCGTCACTTCATGCTCATTTCCCTTTGAATGATGTTTGTGCGGTATCTCAACCGTGACGCGACAACTTGTTATGCGGTCATACACCCTATCTAGTTTTTCCGTTTTGTCCAGGATCTGGGTCTCAATCAGATCCGAGCGTTCCATATTTCTGAAGACAATTTGAATCGGAACTTTCATTGGGCAGGTCTCCTCTACCTTTTGTTTCAACATAGCTCATTACGAGTCTCACCGTGCATCTACTGACAAGCGCTTTCTCAAAATCTATTCTTGCCGTTCACTCCTTTCTTACGGCAACGTCTAATCTCTATGCTTCGGTGAATCCAAGAAGCAATAAAGATTAGTGAAAGGATTCTTGTCTCAGTCATCAGCGCCTCGAGCTCAGGTAAACATCGTCACGATAAACCCGAGGTCATAATGCCTGAATGTAAGTAGCGTTATGTTGCATTCTCTGGTGAGGCCTGTAGGAGCAGACTTTTCATCCATATGATTTGGCGCAATAGTGTCTCTTCGCCGCCTCAGACTCTCTATGCCCGGCTCCCCGGCGCTTTAATCCGGCGAAGTTGTGGATTTCCTTGTATCGGGTATTAAATCTGTAGAACACCATAGGAAGACCTTTGAGATGTGCCAGGAGACAAATAACTGCATTAACAGGCTTTCCCTATATATGATCTTG
>CAZISK010000667.1:0-5062 GCA_964541355.1 uncultured Candidatus Obscuribacterales bacterium | reverse complement strand
AGACTCTGATTCATTGCTTTGATTTTTACTATCCTTTGAGTTTCCCGCTCAATCTCGGCGTTTTGACTGAGGAGCGAAGAAATAAGCAATATCTCTCCAGACAGCGGCACTGCCAGAAGAAAAAGCACTTTTGAGAATAGCTTCATTGATGCTTCACGAAGTCCAGCGTTCTGCTATCCAGATTTGACTCAGGCAGGATCACCTATAGCACCGATGCTTTTATTCTCCTCTTTCTCACTTTCCGGCACCGGTGCGGATACTAGAGCTTTGATCTCGTCCTTCTTGCTGGCGATCGGCAACCGCACAGTGAAGGTCGAGCCCTTATTGAGTTCGCTTTCCAGATCGATGGTGCCACCATGAGCCTTGATAATGGTCAAGGCTATGGCCAATCCCAGTCCGGACCCACCACCATATAATCGGCTTCTGGTACGGCTTCGCTCTACGCGATAAAATCTGTCGAAGATTCTCTGTTGGTCGGCCGGAGCGATACCAATTCCGGTATCAATCACTCTGACTATGGCCTGCTCTCCGCTGCTTCTAACCGTTACTGTCACCTTGCCACCGGCTTGAGTCGCTTTGATGGCGTTATTGGAAAGATTGAGAAAAACCTGCTTCAGTCGGTCAGCATCAGCATTTACCATGATTGCTGATTGCGGCATGATGAACTGCACTTCAATCTGTTCGGGCGCCACCATAACCACGGTATCTTCCACACTGCCGACGACATCACGCAGATCGATGAACTCGAGCTGGCTGATGATCGCTTGACCGGCATCCGCTCTAGCCAATTGCAAGAGATCGGATACGAGTCGAATCAGGCGACCGGACTCGTCTGACACCGTCTGCAGGGCCTCTCCCAGCAGATTGGCATCAATATTGGAGCCCCTTCTAAGAAGCAGCTTCGTGTAGCCTTGAATCGAGGTAAGCGGAGTGCGAAGCTCGTGTGAGGCGTCCGCCACGAACTGGCACTGTATATTGAGCGATTCCTCCAGTCTGTTCAACAACTTGTTGAACGACTTGCGCAACTCGAGGGTCTCTGCCGGCTCATTGGGATCAACTTCCAGGCGGCGCCGGATATCCATAGTCGCAAGCTGAGTAGTCGACTGCAGCAAGCGGCTCAACGGTTTCAAGATTACCTCGGCAAGGAACCAATTAACGCCGAGCAACAATATAACTAATGGCGCATACCAGGGCGCCAAGCGTGCAAGACTCTCCCAAATCTCGCCGGTCACGCCAAAAACGATGAAATGGCACACGACAATTGGAATGAGCCCAGAGATGCTCATAGCAAGAGCCATGCGAAAACGCATTGTCTTTGACCAGCTCGTCTTTTCCATCGTTAACGGTGAGCCTTGAGCGATTCTGAGGCGGTCGGCGCTTCAAAACTGCCTTATAGAAGTTCTTGTCATTGTACATCCTTTGACTTTCCGACTGGAAGAGTCTCAGACTGTCCAGAGTCGAGCCCACAGTCGATTGTCAACATCAGGCGATACAACCTTTCCTGGACGCCGATCCAAGGGTGGCCTCCTCGTTATCGAGGTATGTGCGATCAATCGAAACGGGCAGGCTTTACTGCAAGCGCCTCTGTCTGGCCGCAATCGAGCACGCTAGAATCGTTCTGGTTGGGGATATTGAAACTTTCGGAGGTCGCTACTGACCACTCGTGCCCAGCAAAATCTTTTGAAAATGCTTTGCCAAGGGCGCATTACTAACTATGCAACCACCCTGATAGACCGAATGTCCGCCGGCTAAGTCCACGAAACATCCACCCGCTTCTTCAACCAAAATTTTCATCGGCGCTAAATCCCACGGTTTAACTCCGACCTCAAGCATCGCCTCAGCCTTACCTTCGAAGACGAGAGAAAAGCCGAGATAGTCTCCAAACCCGCGTTGTCGGTAGGTGCTTTTAATCAGTCGACCGAAGCCGTCCCATAAGCCCTCCGCCATGATCCTATCTGGTCCGCCGAAATTGAAAAGCGATTCCTCCAGACGATCGATCTCGGAGCAATAGATTCTCTCGCCGTTCTTGAACGCGCCCTTTCCTTTTTCAGCCCAAAACAACTCTTTAAGGATTGGATTGAAGACAGCACCGGCAACGATCTCATTGCCTTCCTCCAACGCGATGAGCGTCGAAAAAATTGGGATGCCGCGTGCAAAGTTGTAGGTGCCGTCTATCGGATCGACGATCCAGCGTCGCGTGAGTGCCGATTTATCGTCGGATTGATACTTCAGGAACGCCTTTTTTTCGAGCTCTTCCTCACCCAAAATTCCATCTTCTGGAAACTTGGATTCGATCGCTTTGCGAATCATCTGCTCGATCTCTTTGTCGGCTCGGGTCACCGGACTGCCGTCATCCTTGGCGGTGACAACTACACCGGACTCGAAGTATTTGGTCGCGTATCGACCAGCCTCTTCAAGAATGTCGAGAGCAAAAACCAGTTCTGCCCGAAAGGCAGACGCGAGCACTGTATCTTTCATAACGCGTGAACCGGTGGGTGAATTTAGAGACCTAATTATCGCATGCAAAACTCCCGTCGGACGAAATCGCCAACGGGAGTTGACACGTAGATCAGGTCAGGTCCAAGATTTTGCTGGAAACCAGCTCCTTAGAACAAGTATTCGTAGATCGCGCGTGCACCACGACCGACACCAACTCCGACGTCTCTGACATCGATGAAGGTACCCTTAACTACGCGCTCCCAGAGGAAGCCTTTTTGACGCTCTGCATATGCGAGGCGCATGTCTTGCTCGACATTCTTGTCTTCGACAAGTTTCATACGTCTTTCGAGATCGCTTACGCGAGCTTTGAGTTGGTTGAGTTCACCACGGAATTCTTCGAGCAACGCGGCGAATTTTTCAAGGTCAGCTTTGTCAGCTTTTTGATTGAGTCGCTCAACTATGCACTGCTCGTACTTATAAAGCGCGGCAGCTAATTCAAAACGTGTTGTGGATTTTTGACCACGGTAGGTTCTATCTGGATAACCTACTAATATGTGACACGGGTGGTTGACGAGTTCTTTCAAAGCGTTGTACGCCCACTCGTTGCCGACAACGTCAGTCAATTCACTAACATTGGTGGCGCCTTGTGCGTGAGCAGCTGGTACGCTAACAAAGGTGCTCGCACCCACGGCAGCTAGCGCGGTGAGAAAGGTTGCAAACCCCTTTTTCATATAGTAATCACTCCCTTGCAATGACCTAATCTAACAGTGTCTAACGCTGGAATCATAGCCTAAATATTCCAGTGCGATGTACGTGTAAAACATCGAATTTGGTGTGAACCGTATAGGATTTCGTAAAAGCGGCTGTGGGCCACGAAACCAGGCTCATTAAAAAACGTTAATACTTTAAGTCCTGGTCACCCAAAATACATGTGTAAGGAATCTGTAAAACCGGCACAGATGGCACTTCATGGCAACCGCTCGTCAAGAATTCACATCGCCACAAGGCAACTCATTTATCGGACCCAGTAAGGCTTTTCAGCGCCGTTCTGCTACCCAAAAATGCCACTACTAATGGAGGCATATCACAGCAATGCAGCCACCAGATATGTAATCGACTCAATTATGTGACTCTCGACTGGATGACCCCACAGGTGATATCAGTCCAAAGGCAGCTCAGCTATTGATCGTGGGTGCATTTACTTGTCAACGAACCTGGGGTTTAAACCCAGAAAATCGAAGCAATCGGAAAAGCCACCGTTGTCGACAAGAACCTATTTATTCGCGACCCGTGTAGCAACCTTGGCTCGAAATGGGCTGGCAGGCATATTGTCACCGCTGAACAGGCAGGCATTAGGATTGTTTGCCCAGCCGTAGGATACGTATCGAGGCTGCTTGATCGCGTCGTTCCAAATTAATAGACAGTTATTGTCAACCTTCACACTGGCCCAGAGATATTTCTTATCATCGCCCGCGATAGCAAATCCGGTATCAGTTGCGCCTCTTAGAGCCAGTCCTTTGTTGGCGTTACGGAATTTGATTCTAAGTTTGTCGCCTTCCGGGGTGACGGAATCAAGCGTAGGACCCTTGATCGGAAAAGGCATCTCATACTGGGTCGCCAAGGCCACACGAGCCAGACGCCGTCCAAGTAGACGTTTATCGGACGAGTGCCAGTCGGGTTCGGCACTCGTCACACTATCGAGAGCACAAGTCATATATGTGTACGGAATGAGATTGGTCCTGGACTGCGCCTCTCTGAGCTCAGCCAGGAGACTATCCGGAGAGGGCATGATCGATTTCTCTCCTACAGGCGCTAGCTGGATGTAGTAGAAAGGAAGGTCGGGTCGGTTCCAGGCCTTTCTCCAATCCTGAATAAGGTTGGTGAAATAGCGGTGATAATTTTGCGACTCATAGATATTCGCCTCGCCCTGATACCAGAGGATACCCTTTACTCCGAACGGCGCTATCGGCGCAATCATGCTGTTGTATAGGGATGTGGCCGGGAAATTTAATGTCAGTCCGCTCGCCTTCTGGCGCTTGTCAGGAATCGCGGCTTCGCTTGCCGCAATCTGTTGACTCTGGGTCCCGCTTGCCAATCTTGTCTCATATTGCTTGAACTGGTCGTCGAGATCCTTCAGCAGTCCATCCGCTTGCCGCATCGAAACAAGTTTTTCGGAACTCATCCAAGACTGTATGGGAGAACCGGTGATGGCGGTCTCGACAATGCCGATTGGGCGCTTGAGCCTTTCCCTCATCTCCAGCGCGAAATAATATGGTAGCGCCGGGCATTCTTTTGCCCAGCTCGGATCAAGCGACTTCCAGCCGCCGACCACATTCTTGGCCGGCTCTCTGGTTACTCTCTCTTTTGGTGTGAAGAAACGAATTTCAGAATCGCCTGTTATGTTGACAGGCAGTTTGCTGTGCTCGAGATTGATGATCATGTTGGACTGCCCGCTGCACAAGAATACTTCGCCAATCAAAACGTCCTTGACACGGATCTCCTGTTCTCCTCGAACGATTAGCTCGTAAGGGCCACCCGGCGGTAACGCGGGCATGGTGACGTGCCAATCGCCGTTGGGCTGGACCTGGGCTACTCCTTTGCTTTCGCCAATCTTCACCCCAAC
>CAZISK010000666.1:0-5069 GCA_964541355.1 uncultured Candidatus Obscuribacterales bacterium | reverse complement strand
GCATTGGTGCGTGTGGTGCCAGTTCGTTCCGTCCAGCCGCTTCCCTCTTCTATGAACCTAGTCCGCTTCGCACTGCAGGTGATGCCGACTCATCGGAGACGTCGGCAGACCTGTTTCTTCGAGTCCGCTTCCGAACAACGCTGGAGTGAGCATATGGGGACTGGTTCATCAGAATCAGCTCACCTAATGTCTCGCAAAACCATTTTCTCCTACCTTCTGGTGGGAACACATGTTTACGGAGAAATCTCTATGGTACTGTCGATTCTGCTGTCCGTCGCCATCACTGTCTCGTGATCGTGGCCGGGCTGATGCTGGGAGGATTAGTCCGGTACGAACGGCCGCTCAAGGTGCTGCTCCTCATCAGTACCGCGCCCGCCTGGCTCACCATCGTAGCCGGGCTGATCGTGGGAGGAGCAGTTCGGTATCACCGACCGCTTAAGGTGATGCTCCTCATCACCATCGCTTCATGGGCGATTATTGTGCCTAAGGCGTCGGAGCCAGGCTGAACTTTCGGATATCGAAACTATAGCAGGCAGTATGTGTCGTGTCTGTCCGTGAATGATTAATAGCGGACGTGCCTAGCCTGCTCGTGTAGCCACTTTTCGGACCTGTTTTGTTGCACCATGTTCCGCAAACGATCTCCAGGAGTCAGACTTGAACGTCTCGGAGTGAATGCTTACGTCTGTCCAGCCCCCTGCCCATCTCGAAAGCCGTAGCCGGGTTTCGAGTTTTTCTTCCTCAAGCAGTTTGATCATAGTGAACCCAAAAACGACCGCGACGCTATTGACGAGTCCTATTGTTAGATCTCATGTTGTCCACCCTTGTATATATTCCTGAGTGTTTCATCAAAAACCTTGAGGGGTCTGGCTTTTGACCAACTCATGTTATACTGGCAATGCTCGAGTCCTCTCGTACGACAACTTAGCGGCCTGCCCTCAACAATAAAAGCAGTTAAGAGCTGCATTACAGGCATTGCCCCAACCCACGAAAGACAATCAGAGCCTGAACCGGCAATGTGACCAGGAAGTCAGACGAGCGCATCTACAACAGTTGGCCGACGAGCCCATCCTGAAAGGCACACTGACTCAGCACCTCAGCCGTCACAGTCAGATAGAGATTGCCTCGTTTCATACGCCGGGACATAAGGGACGAGAGCGATTCCATTTGCCAGGGTTGCCTTCGATTTTGGAATTCGCCTCGGAGTTCGATGTCACTGAGCTCGACGGTCTGGACGATCTTTCTTATCCTTATGGTGTCCTAGAACGCCTGGAGTCGCGCATTGCCGAGCTGTATCAGGCGAAGGATTCGGTCATCTCGGTGCAGGGTGCTTCGGGCGGACTCCTTGCGGCCATTCTTGCCGTGGCAAAGCGCGGCACCGATCTACTTGTCCCTCGTAACGCACACCGGTCCGTCGTTCATGCACTTGTGCTCTCAGGACTCGAGCCTGTCTGGTACGAGCCGCGCTGGAACGCGGAGTGGGGACTCTGGGAGTCTGTCGATGCTTGCGATCTGGCGGATGCAGTGGCTCGATTTCAGCGTGAATTAGGTGGCGATAGAGTGCTTGCCGGCGTTCTAGTCGTGTCGCCTACGTTCGCAGGGGCTGTGAGCGACATCGGCGCAATTGCTCAAGTTGCGCATCAGTTCGATCTGCCATTGATTGTCGATGAGGCGCAGGGAAGTCACTTCCTGCCGTCGACCTGTATGCCTAAGTCAGCTACCGTCTCAGGTGCCGATCTAGTTGTCCACTCTTTTCACAAGACGCTCGGAGCGCTCACCCAGACTGGTGCCGTCCAGGTCTCTAAGCAGAGGTACGTCGAGGGCGCCGATGTGCGCGCGGCATTACGCCTGGTATCTACATCGAGCCCTAATTACTTGCTGCTTGCTTCGATAGAGCAGGCGATTCTTGTTCACCAGTCGCAGGACGGGGCGAAACGAATGGAAGAGGTGGTTCGACTGGCTGACCGTTTGCGCGCCTCCGCCCGAAGAAGTTGCTTCGTTTATCAACCTGCCGGCGGTTGCGATCCATTACACGTCTTGATTGGATCTCCGCAAATGACAGGCGATGAGCTTCTATGTAAGTTTAAAAGTCGTGGTGTTTTTTGTGAAACCGTGCTGGGTGCTGGTTGTCTTCTTCTTCTGGGCTCAGGTACGCAGCCGTCAGACATCGATCTCGCCGAAGATTTGTTGAAAGAGCTGCCGTCACTTACTGCAGTCGAAAGAATGCCCAGTCGTGAAAAACCGCAGCCGCTCGAGCAGATTTTAAGCCCTCGACAGGCCTTCTTTGCTCCTTCCGAGCTGGTTAATTCCAATCGGGCCGCAGGAAGAATCGCTGCTGATTGTCTTGCTCCATGTCCTCCGGGCGTGCCTGTTTGCGTTCCGGGAGCAATGGTGGGCGCCGACATCAATGACTATAACTTACGAGGAATGCTGCGAGTTTTATTGAATGTGGACTGACGCGATCAGAATGTTGGACGGATGCTACATAATGGAGAAACAAATGGATAAAATACCTCCTGCTGACGACCTCACTAGTTTCCTGGCAATACTTCCGCCGGGAATTCGAGATAGCCTGGAAAAAGACACATCCGGTCTATACGAGGTAGTGCTCGATCTTGGCAGACGGCCTGAAGCTCGGTATCTGGACAAGCACTCCGTCTACCTTTCGGACGGACCTGTGACGCAAGAGGACATTATCGCGGCGCTAGCGTTGTTGGGCGAATTCACCGGCGACAACCGAGCCGGCATCGAGCGGACGCTCCATCGCATCTCCTGCATTCGAAATCGTAGCGGTAAGATCATCGGCCTGACCTGCCGGGTCGGTCGAGCTGTAACCGGCACGATCAGCATCATTCGCGACCTGGTCGAATCAGGCAAATCGATCTTGTTCCTCGGTCCCCCCGGTGTCGGTAAGACAACGAAGCTTCGCGAAATGGCTCGTGTGCTTGCCGATGAAATGGGCAAGCGCGTAATTGTAATAGACACATCCAACGAAATTGCCGGAGATGGAGACGTTCCCCACCCGGCTATCGGTCGTTCGCGAAGAATGCAGGTGCCGCATCCGGACTTGCAGCATGCCGTCATGATCGAGGCGGTGGAGAATCATACGCCAGAAGTGATCATTATCGATGAAATCGGAACGGAGCAAGAAACGCAGGCGGCAAGGACAATTGCTGAACGCGGCGTCATGCTGATTGGTACCGCCCATGGTAACGCGCTGGATAATCTTTTGAAAAACCCGGTTATGGTCGACCTGGTCGGCGGCATCGAGACCGTCACACTGGGCGACGATGAGGCACGGCGGCGCGGTACGCAAAAGACGGTGCTCGAAAGAGCTTCGCAACCGACCTTCGAAATCTGTGTTGAAATTTTGGACAGGCAGACTCTGGCAGTTCATCAAAACGTAGGTGAGGCGGTCGATCAACTATTGCGCGGCTGGAAGATTCATCCTGAGATCAGGCGTCGTGATGATACCACCGGTGAGGTCTCGGTCGTGACGACAATCGAGCCTGCTGTCGCGGTTAGCGCCGATGGTCTTGCGCCGTTCGCATCCGACTGGGTTGCTTCCGCGGCCGAAGGAGGCAGCGATACGCATCTAAAAGTTTATCCTTATGCAGTCAGCAAGGGATTGCTGGAGCGTGTCGTCAAGACTCTGGTCCTGCCGGTCGAAGTGGTTAAGTCCATCGACGAGGCTGATGCCATCCTGGCTTTGAAGAGTTACGCCCGGACGGGCGCGAAGATCTATTCACTGGCGGAGGCTCGGCAGATTCCAGTGTATGTCGTCAAAAGCAACAATCTCCCTCAGATCCAAAAGGTTTTGAGAGAGGCTTTGCACCTTGATACCGATATTGGTGCCGTGGACATTGAAGGCGATATCGATGAAACCGAACTTGCACTCGAAGAAGCGCGGCAGGCTATCAACAAGGTTCTCGATCGACTCGAGCCCATGGAGCTGGCTCCAAGACGGAGTTACATTCGCAGATTGCAGCATCAGCTCGTCGAGCGCTTCAATCTGAGCAGCCGCAGCATCGGAGACGAACCGATGCGGAGGCTGAGAATACTGCCGCCGGCAGGCTCTCAGAAGAACGTCGGCTACATCTAAATCGACTCAGGCTTCCATCGTCGCATTGCCCACCAGCCAATCCAGGCCGCTGTCCATGCGCACCTTCAACATCTCCATCTGTCTGGTGTTTTCTTCCAGGGCGAGTAAGATGTCTTCAACCGAGCCATTAGCAATAAGATCGCGGGTCTGTTGCTCCATGAGCGCGAGGTTTTGCGCGAGCGCAAAGTCCATGCCGGATGGGTGATTGATGATTCCGGAGACGGACCAGTCGATCTCTTCTGCTACGAATTTGTCGCGCTGTCGATCGGGCATGGCGATATCGTCTGGCGTCGGGGCGCCTACTTCTTGAGTGGCCTTGCGTTCTGGCATCGGTCTTTCCGAGGCGATGCCTTCCGTCAAAACGAGATTTTCATCGTCTGGCTGCAGGTCGTCGGCAGTTCTGTCGTTGCTGTCAGAGTGGTGCGGATTGGGTCTCATGTCATGCCTTGAGTTTGGTTTTGACTCTGAATTGACGCCTAGTACTTTCATACCACGAATCACCCCTGTGTAAAGCATGGCGTTCGAATTCGAGCGCCCTCAGAACGCCTAGATGCGCCCTGCTGGATAATCAACTGTTGATAAAAACGGCCCGACAGGCCAGAGCAATTTCAACGCCTGAGATCGAACTAAATTCGATCGCTAATCGATGGTAAGAAGAGATTGACTCTGAGTCAACTCTGTTATTCTCATTTTTTTCGCCGCTTAGGGGGAGGACCACCACTTATTCTTTCATCTCCTTGTGAATCGTCCTCGGAATCGACGGGACGTTTTCGCTTTGGTGGCGGTCCGGCCGCCAGGAAATATGGATCAGGTGGCAGGGAGTTGGCAGAAGGAGGTTGTACGTTCTCGTCGTCATCGTCGTCGTTCGTACTGTCGTTCGTGTCCTGGGTGGATAATGTGCTCTGTGACTCTTACAACTCTTTTTAATCAGATGGTGAGTAAACCGTGTAAATAGTCTATTGAACATCTT
>CAZISK010000665.1:0-5074 GCA_964541355.1 uncultured Candidatus Obscuribacterales bacterium | reverse complement strand
GCAACGTGCCGCGGACGCTGCTGGAGCACGAACTGCCGCAATTCTCGGATTCGCTGACGGCACCGGCAGAACCGCAAATTGAGCCGCCGCGCGAACACACACAGGAGCGCAACGTGCCGCGGACGCTGCTGGAGCACGAACTGCCGCAATTCTCGGATTCGCTTACGGCGCCAGCGCAACCGCAAGTCGGGCAACAAATCGAACCGGCGCAACGACCTATGACGCAGGAGCGAAATGTCTCGAGAACCTTACTCGAGACCGACATTTCGGGTTTTGCCGATGCTCTACAGCCAGCACAAACGCAGCCTGAGCAACCGATGACACATATCAACTTCGACGATAGCCAGAGTTTCAGCGATCTCCAAAGTGTCAGAAAGGCGATACCGTTTCCGGATGAAAGTATTCCGCCCAACTCTGGCTTTGCTCCTGATGCCAGTCAGCAACTGTATGCCGAGGATGCAAATCAGGGCGCCAATATGACGGGTCGAAATCCGCTGCCCGAGAGGACGGCGCCGAAAACATTGCTGGACAAGGAGCTGTTACTCTCTCACCTGGCCGGACCTATAGAACGATTGGAAGCCGCGGAGAAACAGCGGGTCGCCGAAAGTCAATCGATGAGAGCGTTTAACGCTATTGAAAATTACAAGACGACATCTCCAGGATGTCCGTGGAGCTGGGACGATCCCAATCCGAAGGACAAAGTTGCTTTTTGTGCTAAATGCAACGCACAAGTCTATAACTTCGAAGGGATGCAGCTTCCGGAAGCTCTTAAGTTGATTTTTCAGCGTGAAAACATTGAAAAACCGCGATTATACAAGCGCGAAGACGGCAAGTTCATGGCGCGAGATTGTCCAAAAGCGGCGAAGAAGCGCGCTCTGCCTTTGATGATCGTCGGCGGAGCCTTTTTGCTCATAGCGATTGTGGCGCTTGTGTTCATGTTATTGCCGGGTTCAATACCTTCAGTCTCGCTTCCATCCTTCCAACGTGAGGAAGCGGCAACGCCAGCGGCTCCTTCGTCAACTACATGGGAGTTCAATACATCTCCGTCATCCAGTTCGACTCCGTCGAGTTCCTCCACGTCCTCGACATCATCGTCGAGTTCGTCTACTCCTTCGTCAGGGTCCTCCGCATCATCGTCAAACTCGTCTACTTCACCCAAAGGCGAGTTTTCAATTACTTCGAAACGTCCACCCGGTGGATGGCAGGCGATCAATCGAGATGTGCCTATGAATTCGGACAGCCAATCGAACTCCTCCCCTCAGTCAACTGACGGGCAATCTTCTCAATCTAATTCCAGCACCAACAGCAACTTAAGCGGTTCTCCTTAAATCAAACTTTCCCTATTGGATTCTATGGACCGCCGCGCGTCTCATCGTCCACGGCATGGACCCTGCGGTCTTGGCAACCATCTCAGGCCTCCCTCGCGCGGAACCGCTGATTGCGCACCAGGTCTTCAACATGGAGAACAGTCGCTCCACGCTAACGTGCCGGCGCCTATGTTCGCCGAATTCGAAATTATCGCTCACGCTTGGGCAATGGGAGAAAACATACTAATTATTGACAACCCGAGACTGTCCCGAGTGTTTAATCCTTGAAAAGCTATTCGATCCTGAACTCGGTCCTCCCGACCCTGACAACGTCATAGGGGCAAAGAGGTTTAGGTTCGGAGATAAGCTCTTCGTTGACTTTGGTTCCGTTGCTGCTCTGTAGATCCTCGATCAGCCATTGGCCCTGGTCATAGTAGACACGGGCGTGATTCGATGAAGCATAGCCGTCATCCGGTAAGACAATCTGATTGTCAGGATGTCGTCCCATCGATATGCTCGGACTGTTTAAAACATATCGCTCGCCGGTGGCCATATTTACCAATACCGGCAGCCTTGGTTCGTTGCTCATACATTCCTCAAGCCGGGGCTCCAAATTCATAGCTATTTTAAGACAGTGTATGGTTGAGAAACTGAAAATCTCAATCACATTCGAATCATTTGCAATGATTTCGAACTATTTGTTCATGACCTTAGAGACCTTGTCCCCATTGAGTCATTTCCTCAATGGAGTTAAATGGAAAAACAAATGTGCAGTTTTTTCTAGGTTGAAGGTTTTGGCGACCATCATATATGGTGCCATCTACTGTCCGCGGGGTCGATTTCGACGTAACAGTTCTCTTGGTATTCCGCCTTCACCACCAATAATGCTGTGTATGTTTGCAATAGCACGATCATTTATATTGTGATTGTAATTGCACGATAGCATCTCGTCGGCCGCCTGCTCATGAGTCCATCCCAATTGTCGAATTCTCCATGTGGCGATTGCAGCTCCCGTGCGATCGATTCCCCGATTACAATGGATGAATACGCCTCCATTAGCCCGCGAAGCCTCAATTAATTCCGCAACTCGCACCAGATGCTGCGCTGTAATCTGGGAGTTGTGTTCCGGGACTGGTAATCCGTAGAGATCGTGTATAGTTGCCCATGTGATTCGATTCATTCCCTCAGGAACAGCGGCTCTTTCGGAATCAGCTCCAAAGGTTAAATCGATTACCGTTCTCACATCGCGCTCGAACAATGCCTGAAAAGATTCGGGAGTCGTTCGATGATTTACACCACCCCTGAGAACGTCGTTTTCCGCGTGTCTCACGTTCGCCAGACCCGGAATGCTGATCTCCGGTTGCCGAGCGGTTCTCGTAGAGGTCGGTCCACGGAGTCCCATCGCTTCCAATATGGGACGTAACTCAACCGGTACCATATTGGGCCGCGAAAACTCGAAGCTATACAAGCTGACATAGTTCTGTAGAGTGTGCCCCATAGGGCTATTGTCCAGCAGGTGTGGGGGTAGTCGTCTCAGGTCAGTTAGTGTCCGTAGATGTGACAATAGTAGCGAACTTATATTGCCACGAGTGAAGGCGCTAGCGAGCTGATGCCAAAACGACACAGCTTGCCCAATGATTAATTGAACGGGTGGATTCCCTTCTATTCTACTTTCGGCCCGGGCAGCACCGATGTCGTTGGCAAGGCTGACTGCATAGATCAATTCCGAATTATTGCGACCGAAATTAGCTCTCAGTCGCTCTGCGACGGAGTGCGCCTCTTCTCCTGAACTGATACCGTCGTTGACGGCAACGATTTGCAGGCGCTCGCCTCGATCCAATCGTTGCTGAATCTGTTCATTGCTGGGGAAGTATCTGTCAAACCTGGCATCGGTCATGCCGTTGGCTATCCTATATAGATGTAATGCCAGATAACAACTGTCGGAGGATTCTACTTCCCGCTCGCGCGCTCTATTGACCGGCACAAAAACAACGTTGTCGGGAAGAGTGCCGTCGCGAAGCAACTCGTTGTGAATGGCTTGCATATTTTGCATCATCTGTTGGTAGCTATGGAACTCAAAGGCTTCGGCAAGAACTCTGGCGTCACGAAGGCGATCGCGGACAGCCCTTTCATCACCGTGTGGCCTCGGTCGGCTTTCCAGCTCAGCAAGTGCTGCTACAAGAGCATGACCTCTTCTTAGAGACACAGGCTGGTTAATGATTGTACTAAACGACTGAAATTGCTGGTCGGCCAGTCTTCTTTCCGCTCCCTCTGCTGACAATCCGGCCCTCTCCAATATGGTTCTGGCTGATTCCACTGCGGCTTGTCTTGCTGGTGAGCCCTCGCGACTTCCCATTATGCGAGCAGTATGCAGCAAGTTGAGACCTTGATAGAAATTTTGCACTAAGGGCGGTGCCCACAGATGGTCCCGTGTCGCAGGAGATAAGGAACCATGCCATTCCTGCAGTCCGCCCTGAAAGAGATTGTCGAAGACAACCGAGTTTCGACTGGCGGCGCCTTCTCGTGACGCCAGCTCTCGTGCTTGCTCGCGCGAGACATAAACAACCTCAATTCCAGTGCTACGAGCGAAGATATGTCCCAGGCTCCTGCCCTCGAGGGTTTCCGCAACAACATATAGCCTCTCTACATTGCCAAAATGTGCAGCACCTTCTGCAGGCGGAGTTGTGTAAATCACTCCACGCTCGCGAAACTGCGTAAGAAGAGGCTCACGAAAGGTTGTCTCGAGACCAGCTTGTGAGAGATAAGGGGTCCTCTGCTCGAGATAACGAGCAAGTTCCGACTGCGTAAAGCCGCTGAATATTGAGTCTGCTGCGGACCTGTTTATAGCATCTCCGTATCTTCTGTTGACGGCAGATTCCATGGCCCGAATGGTCTCAAGCTCATGAGTTGAATAATGTTCTCTAATCAATCGTGAGTATGTTACTACGCTTTCAGGCGACATAGAGGCAAGGTGTTCCGGTCTGATATGTCTAAGGAGTCCGGAGATAGACTCGCCGAAAGAAGGCGGTAACACAACATTTCGATCGAGTCGATTTCTGATCGCAGTCATCAGATTGTTGAGGGTGCTAATGCGATCGTCTCTAGATAACTCTGCAAGTGAAGTGCTATTGAGCGACCCGATGGCCAGTTGTAATTCTCTATGTGACAAGAGCATCAATTGCTGCTCGGACATAGAGTTGACCTCAATGAGCATCTGCCTTCCCTCAGGCACAGTCGGGGTGTGTCCCGCTCGGCCCAGCGAACGAATCCATTCTGTTGCTCTTAGAGCACCACGTATCGAAGCAGGTGACATTGCTAAAATTGCATTGAGCTCGACCGCGGTGCACCGTCTATCCTGACCCTGAATGGTCACGTCGAGATCTTGAGGACGATGATCGGTCAGTCTACCTAAAAGTAGAGTACGCTCTGCCGCGGGGAGATTCCGAAATCCGGTGATCGCTGACGGATTCAAGGGAGTACTGCCTGTCGCGATAGAATCAACAAGCCGGATGAGATGTACTCGCTCACCTGGCGGCGCAGTAAGTATGGTGCTCACTTCGGATGGCGTGATAACACCGCGCCTGATGGCAAGCTGGAGTCTAAGTGCATTGTCGAAGCTGCCCGGACGATTCAGAACCGTATTTACATCACTGACTGACCACGGCGTCCTGCGATCGCCAGGCTGTAGCAATTCGAGCAGTTGCAGCTGTTGTCGCGCTGACAACCCTATGAAGCGCTGCAGGGCCGCTGAAGACAATGCTCCATTC
>CAZISK010000664.1:0-5090 GCA_964541355.1 uncultured Candidatus Obscuribacterales bacterium | reverse complement strand
GTACTTTTCGTGTTTATGTGGCTAATACGTGTATTATGAATATTGAAATTAGAAGAGACTTCAATGCCTTCCTCAACTTGACCAAAATTGTGCGTTACTCTTTCTGCTCTGATTTTTGGCGCTGCCAAAATGCCAGGACAAGCGGGTAGGGATGCTCAGCGCCAATGATGCCCTACCAGGCATCATTAGCGAACAATTCTCTGTTCTAGTCTGGGCGCGTCGTTCAAACGATGAGCTAAATGTAGTAAGACTCTCCCGGTCTGGAGTGCATTGTGGGCGGATCGATCGGATTGATCGGATGAGCGCCTGCGATTTCGTGCGTGGGTTGGTGCCATAAGGGACGTTCTATTGAGGTGGTATGATCATCCCCTGGGATCGGCACAGTATACCTGGAAGCGAGCTCTTCTCTGCCATGCGTACTAGAGGAAGGCGGTGCTCCGAACTCGAATGCTTTCGGTCGGCGAACCGGCTGCATTCCACGCAGATTAGCTTGTGGCGCAACATTCGGATTCCAGCCACGACCTGTTTCATAAGCAAACAGATTTCTTCTATTGTCGATCCTCGTCTCCGGTTTCACCGGAGGTGGCACTGATTCTGCAACATGGGAGCCGGCGCTTGGCGGAGGGCTCATGGTAGCCGTATCCTTTATCCTCGGGAACGGGGCAGGCGGCAATGGCGCAGGAGTGATACGCTTCGGGTCCGAAGTTGGCAGAGGAGTCGGGGTTGGAGGATTATTTCCATCGCTCGGCTTGTCTGACGGGCTGGAAGGGGGTTTGTCCTTGCCGCCGCCTCCATCTTTACTGGAGTCGCCGACCGCTTTTGCGATTTTGTCACCAAGTTTCATGGCTTCTCCGGCGGCTCCACGAACCAGTCCAGCGAAGTCGAACGCGAATTTCACCGACAAATTGGCAAGCGTATTCAAAGCCAGCATCATGATTGTTCCGGTTTCATCAACTCCTCTAAAGCAGGCCATGAGCAGAACTACCGTGTTCCAGAAGAATGACCAAAAGCATACCGTAATGACACCCTCGACCCATGATGGCAAGGCATCGCGCAAATGTTTCATCGGCCAAACCCAGAGTGCAGCAACAACCGGTCCTACACACCAAAGGTAGTACAGATATGCCATCTGCAGCGCACAGAGAATGCTCCACGATGTGCACAGCGCAGCGTTGCTAGAGTTTGCTGCCATTCTCGCGGCCATGACGCTGGCCGGCACCGCTTCATTAGCTCGATCTTCCGGAACAATATAGATCTTCGCACACGGATCGTAGATTTTTACAGCAATCAACTCTGCCTCCAGCTGAGCAAAGGGTGTCTTGTTGCCGAGCAGAATCTGTCCCATCGAAGACATTGGAATGTCGATGGTGTTGCGGTTTTCCTGCGGGAGCCTCCAGGGCATCGCCTTAATCTCATGGCACAGCGCATCCTTATACATATCGGAGCCTTTATTCATCCTTTTGTACTCGGACGAAATTGTATAAGTCACGGAATTGGCCAGGTCGATACCGTAATTGCAAACCAGGTAGGTACCCGGGATCAAGAACACACCAACAAGAGAACGCAAGATGCCATCAAAAGGGTTGACCTGACCCAAAACAGGATTGGAAGCAGCCATTATCGCTCTTGTTTGAGATAGCACCGCCCCTGGTAGCAGCAACAAAACACCCATAGGAACAAAGATTTCGTTGCGAATCCTGTTCCAGATATTTGTATCGTCCACGGTGAAATTGTGCATGTATGTGGCGACATACTCTATCGCTGTGTCAGCCATCGTATGACCGAGCTCTCCACAGACGTCGGCGGCGGCGGTGGCACATCCCATCGCTTGTGCCTGCCCTTGCATCGCGTTTTGCAGCGGACGATCAGCATTAGCAGCGCTCTGTTCGGCAATCTCAGCAGAAACAGCCGCGTAGGCTCCGGTTACTGGATCTGAGAATTTATTCTGATTGGCATCGAATACTTGCTTGATTTTGTTGGCCGTCGTCTCTGGTCCTGTGAAACAGCGACTGTCAAAATTGTCAGGTCTCATACAACCAACAGAGCTGGTGCCCTCAAACGCGGCTGGATTGCTGCATCCGGTCAGCTCTTTGCCTGGTGTCATACCGCCGCCAGCGCGTTTGTCTACGTTGTAAAAACAAGGGTTTTTCTTGTCGGGGGAGCCGTCTTTGTTGCAGGGACCGTTAGCGCAATTGACGTGTTGTTGGCAGTTGTAGAATGCCGACAGCCCTGTCTTCGGACTGGTGCCGGATGCCGGAAAGGCAAGCGCAGCCTGATTGCCGATAAAACATCCGATCGCTAAGACCGTTGCGATCGTCAATTTTAGATTCCATCCTGTTTTTGCTAAGCTCATTATGCCGACGTCCTCTATCAGGATTGCTAAACTACTTTTTCGATGCCTTATCAACGGCTTCTTCCGACTTGGCCATGATCTGCTGAATCATGTCGCCGGCTCTAAAATCAAAAGGATTAAACGGAACAGAGGTCATGATCACGAGGAAGGAGATAAACATAAGCAGCTCCCACATTGAGTACATTTCGAGGTCGGCCCCAAGCCAGGTCAATCTCGAATCCATGATCAAGAGAACCACGCACCACCAGAAGCGCCACAAAGCGACGTTGATCATGGCGTCAAGCCAGCTCGTGAATACTCTGGTGAACAACGATCCGACCGATCCGGGCCAGGCGTAGAACGCTGCGGCTATTGGCCCCATCAAAAAGAGATAGGAGGCCAGGATGATTTGAAAGGCGCACAAAATCACCAGTCCAAACGCTGCCGACTGAGACATTGCATTCGCCATTGTTTGCAACATTATAGACGCGGGATCGACGTTAAACAGTTCCGCCTTGTCCTCGGGGCCTTGGGTAAGCTTGCCCTGAACCTTTCCACTTTGCGGCGGCAAGAGTCCTCCGGAGAAGCTAGACATCGGTGCACGGAACACTTGCTCGTCACCGTAACCTTTTAGCTTGTTGTAATTGATCCGCGTGGCAATCTCACCTTGCAAGGCATTGCCGACATCAATCGTGTAGCTGACGATGAGCTGAGAAGCAGGAATTAGAAAAATTGCAACCAGAGACCTGAGCATTCCTGTGAACACACTGGCAGCATCGTCATCGTTTTGACTATTGATGATGCTGTGCGACACGAGACCCTTCGTCGCAGTCAGCACCGCTCCCGGAAGAAGCAGCAGAAGTGCGATTGGCAGATATACCTGTTTGTACGCTTCTTGCACTAGAAACAGGGCGTTTTCATGCGTCTTGATCGGTTGACTGGCCAAGCACTTTCGGCCGGTTGCCTCATTGGCGACATTGGGACAGGGCGTGGCGGAAAGCGCCAACATCTTGGGCCATGTCGAATCGAAGGAGTCAGCAACAGCCTCCGACGCCCCTTCACAAGCACCTCCCAGTGACGCTTGCGCCTTCTGGAAATTTGAGAGAGCTTCGAATTTCATATCATCGAGAAGCTGTTGCCGGGCTACATCGAGCTTCATTCGTTCGGCTAGCGAGATCTCGTTGGGCGTCTTCTGATTCATCTTTATCGCTTCACGAGCCGCGCAGTATCCAACAGGATTGCTGAGCGTGCAGCTCTTAGTTTTTGGCAAAATCTCTCTATACTTATCGGTAATCGGTTGTCCGGTCCCGTCGGCCTCCGGAAATCTTTCGAAGTAGTACGGCTTGAGACCAGCCTGCGAACCAGGATCTCCACAGCACGGACCAAAAACTTTGCTTCCACCGTCTGCATACTCCATTTGGTTGCCATCTGGAAACTTCGATGGATCGATGGTTCTGGGAGTCTTGCTGTCGGCGCTCATAGTCGGCGCATGTGTGCCGAGAAGCTGCGGAACGGTGGAATCCATTTTTACTGGGGAGACAGAGCTCAAAGCCTTGTAGAAATCGCTGTGCGGCATTAGAGCGTTGCCCTTTTCGCCACCACTGGTTGTCGGGTCGAACTTTCCGCTGTTGTATAAAGCATCGTCCAGCCCTCGGAGCGTGAAGTTGAGCGCTCGCTGTCTTTCCTGACCGGTAGATGCTATCGCTGGGTTGCTTCCAGCGAACAGTATGATCATGATAAAAAGAGTTGTTTGTACTCTAAATAACATAGAAACCGCCGGAGAGAAACTTCGAGACTCGCTCATCTATTGAATACTCGCGCAGATTATCGTGGGGCGAGTTTCACAAAGCAGCTGCCAATCAACGAAGTGATGGACTTCGACAGAGCCCTTCTCGCTCTTCATCATGTTGACACTATCGGTCTCATGTCTTGACTGACGTTGCATCGGCGGCGCAGCCACATGTAATCTGGCGACTCGGTTTGATGTCGGCAAAGATGATCGAACCGTCGTATGAAAATCGATGCAACGATTCTCGGTCAAAGAACCGGCGTCGAGTGCTGTTTGATCGAAAGGATTTAGGCTCTTAGGAGATACTGTCGGTGGTGCCTCGTACGGTAGGGTGGATCTATCAGAAAGCCTATCTATACCTGAATCGATAAGGCCATTCTGCATGAGCCCAGCGTCACTGTTTACATAATCAAAGGCAGTAGGAACAATGAGATTCATCACTGATCTCCTTATTTGGGGCGCAAAGAGGCTCGCAGGCGGTTCGGACCTTGTTCACCTGTTTTGCGAATTATTCAATTGGTAGTGAGGGTGCGATGGTTTGAAAATTGTAAGTGCGTCTTGTTACGAAATTGCAAAGGGCCCATTTACAGTATTAGTCGGACGATTGAAATAGACTCGAGTCAGTGAGCCTGGACAATTCCTCCTGGTATTGTAATTTCACTTGAACGTCACTGACTGAACTGGGCCTCTCTGATTTTGAATACAGTTTAGTAAGTCAGCGTGGCACGAACATGGCGTACAAAAAATATCTAAGGCGCCAGGTCGCCCCGGTTGGTCCACACGATTACGACCTCGGTCTGCCTTGCAGAACCGGTTACAGGTCCATTCATCCACGGGCGGTCGCCTTCCTCCAATCTCCACCAAGGACGCTGTCGACAAAAAACTCAGGATAATCCCGCTAATTCCGTTCGTGATAGACCCAGTCAAAAACAATTGCCTCGAAGTCTAGAATGGTGCAGCCACGAAATT